>JBJMNA010000028.1:0-39223 GCA_045804485.1 Chloroflexota bacterium | reverse complement strand
GTGTTCGTCAACGCCACGCCGCCCGACGCGCACGGGTTCTGCTCGCTCGGGACGAGCGTCGAGGCGATGCACGCGGCCATCCGGGCGGCGAAGACGGTCGTCGTCCAGCTGAACCGGTCGATGCCGAGGACGCTCGGCGACAGTTTCATCCATGTTGACGACATCGATCTTGGCGTCGAGGTCGATGTCCCGCCGTACCCGCACGCCAGCCCGGTGATCGGCGACGTCGAGGAGCGGATCGGTGCCCACGTCGCGGCCCTCGTGCCCGACAGGGCGACGCTCCAGCTCGGGATCGGCGCGATCCCGGCGGCCACGGCGATGGCCCTCATGGACAAGCGCGATCTCGGGATCCACACGGAGATGTTCACGGATGCCGTCGTCGACCTCGTCGAGGCGGGCGTGGTGACCGGTGCTGCCAAGGAGCGGAACCGCGGCAAGATCGTCACCTCGTTCCTGATGGGCTCGCCACGTCTCTACGCATTCGTCCACGACAACCCGATGGTCGAGATGCGCCCCGTCGATTTCACCAACGACACCCATGTCATCCGGTCATTCAGCCGCATGGTCTCGATCAATTCGGCCATCGAGGTCGACCTGACCGGGCAGGTCGTGGCGGATTCCATCGGCCACCGGATGTTTTCGGGCGTCGGCGGGCAGATGGACTTCATCCGCGGGGCGGGACTGGCGTCCGAAGGCCGCTCCGTCATCGCCCTGCCGTCGACGGCCGCCGGAGGGACGGCGTCGCGCATCGTCCATGCACTCCGCGAGGGAGCGGGCGTCGTGACGACCCGGGCACACGTCCGGACAGTCGTGACGGAGTGGGGCGTCGCGGAGCTCTTCGGCAAGAGCTTGCGCGAGCGGGCGACGGCGCTGATCTCGATCGCGCACCCCGACTTCCGCGCTGACCTGCATCGAGAAGCGAGCCGCCGCCACCTCATCTAACGCCCCCTTCGAGCCCGTCAGGCGCGACTCGGGATCACGCAGCTGAAGGCCGGCGCGCCGGCCTCCTTGAGAGCCGCGGCGGCCGCCTGGTCCTGGACGACGAGAGCCGTGACCATGCCGTACATGCCGTCCGGACCTTCGGCGTGCTGAAGGATGTGGCAGTGGAACGCCCATGCGCCGGGCTCGTCGCAGTCGATGACGACGTCCCACCGCTCACCGGGGTTGACGCCCAGCGTGTCGCACGTGAACGCAGCACTCCCAAGCGGATGGCCGTCGCGGGCGACGACCCGCATGGGCACCCCGTGCAGGTGCCACGGATGCATCATGTTGCCCTCGTTCATGAACCGGATGACGATCTTCTCGCCGAGGGTCGCGACGATGGGCGCTGTGGCGGGGAAGCCTCGGCCGTTGATCGTGAACCCACCGAGTGCGTCATTGCTGATCCAGACGATGTCCTGGGTCGCGCCGTAGAGCTGGGCGTAGCGTTGTGCCGGGTCCTTCGGCTGGACGATGAATGCGCCGAGGAGGCCGCGGCCAACCTGGTCCGTCGCGTTGTGGTGTGAGTGGTACATGTGCGAACCGGTCGATCGCGCGACGAACTCATAGGTGAACGCCTCGCCCGGCGCGATCGGCGCCTGGGTGACGTGCGGAACACCGTCCATCGCGTTCGGGAGGCGCTGCCCGTGGAAATGGATGCCCGTCGATTCCTTCATCCGGTTGGTGAAGATCGCCCGGATCTTGTCGCCCTCGACGACGTCGATCCGCGGTCCCGGCCACGTCCCGTTGAAGCCGAGAGCGTCGAGCGGGTCGGCGTGTGCGTCGACCTGATGCTTGATGACATCGACCGTCATGTCGAAGACCTTGGTGTCGCCGTCCATCGTCGGCGCCAGCGGCTGATTGCCCTGACCCGTGAGAGTCGAGCTCTCGCCGCCGAGGAACCGGTCGACCGCGGCCTTGGCATGAGCGTCATGGTCGGCGGGCGGACCCGACGACGCGGCGGGAGCATGAGACGGGTCGTGCGATCCCGGGACGGATGGGGCGACGCTCGCGGGCGCGGCGGGCGG
The DNA here is from genome assembly GCA_045804485.1 of Chloroflexota bacterium. Taxonomy (GTDB): domain Bacteria; phylum Chloroflexota; class Limnocylindria; order Limnocylindrales; family CSP1-4; genus SPCO01. The sequence continues at coordinate 37,217 of JBJMNA010000028.1, read as the reverse complement.
CGTGGCCGCCGGTGCCGAGGGCGCGACGCCGAGCGCGGGACCGAGCGTCCAGCCAGTCGTCGAAGCGGGGGTCGTGCACGCCGCGACGGCGGTCGCGACGAGACCGCCACCAGTCAGGGCACCGAGCGTCAGAAGCCGTCGCCGGGTCATCCGTTCTGATCGACCCGCGGTCGTCGGTGCGTCGATGTCAGTCACGTTCCGCCTCGTATGCTCGCGCCTGCGGACAGACGACAGCGGCCCGAGGCCCGCCATCCGAAGTGTCCCTATCGAGGCTGTTGTACGAGGTTCGCCTGCGTGGTGCCGCCTGCCATTGGGCCCCATGCGTCGGGCCGATGGGCCCCTCGGCCGATCTGCGCGACCTGCAGGTCAGTCGGACGGGTGACTCTTCAGACGGGCAACGTAGGCGGCCGCTTGCGCGCGGCGCTCGAGATTGAGCTTTGCAAGGATCGAACTCACGTAGTTCTTGACGGTCTTGTCCGACAGGAACACCTCGGCCGCGATCTCCTTGTTCGTCTTGCCCTCCGCCACGAGCGCAAGGATCTTGCGTTCCTGCTGCGTCAGCGTCCCGAGCTCGTCCGGCTCATCCGTCGTCGCGATCCGCCTCATCCGTTCGAGGACCTTGCCCGTGACGGCAGGGTCCAACAGTGACTCGCCGCGACCGACCGCCTCGAGCGCTGCGACGAGATCCCGAGCCCGGACCTGCTTGAGGAGATAGCCGCTCGCGCCGGCAACGATGGCGGCGATCACCGCCTCCTCATCCGGGTAGCTGGTGAGCATCACGACCCGCGTCGCAGGGAACTCGGCTCGGATCTCGCGACAGGCTTCGATCCCGGAGCCGTCGGGCAAGCGCACGTCCATGACGACGAGATCAGGCTGGAACCGCTTGGCCATCGCGATCGATTCCGCGACGGTGCCGGCCTCGGCAACGACCTGGAACTCTGCTCGCCGGTCAAGCACTGCGACGAGGCCCTGGCGGACGACCTCGTGATCGTCGACCACCAACAGCGTCAGCGGCCGGCTTGCCCCTTCGGTCATCGCGTGTCGATCTCCTCGTGTGCCTCGCGGGTCGATCGGTGGATGTCGATCCGGGTGCCGGTCGCGTCGCTCTCGATCTCCATGGTGGCACGAACCGTTGCCACACGGGAGCGGATGTTGGCGAGTCCCTGGTGACCGAGGCTTCCGCTCGCCGTCGGATCGAATCCTCGCCCGTTGTCCTCGACCCGAAGCCGCAGGCTTCCGTCAGACTCCGTGCCGATCGAGACGATCGCGCGCGTTGCGCCCGAGTGGCGCGCGATGTTGGACAGAGCCTCGTTCACGACGCCGAGCAGATGAGCGGTCGTGGTCGCGTCGGGTTCGGCGTCCATCACCCCCGCATCGAGCTCGACGTCGATCATCGAGTTGTGGCGGAACTCCTCGACGATCGCCGCAAGACCTGTCAGCAGAGTCGTTCCCGTTAGCAGCTCGGGCCTCAGCCCGAAGATGAAGTTGCGGATGTCGCGGATGGTGAGGTGAAGGCTGTCGATGGCGCGCTCCACCCGTCGTTCGACCTCGTCAGGGTCGTCGCGCACGAACTCGGGGATGTCCTCGAGCGAGAGGCCCACCGCATAGATGTTCTGGATGATGCCGTCGTGGAGGTCCTTGCTGATGCGCTCACGCTCGTCGACGATCGCGAGCCGCTGGACCTGCTCGTGCAGGTGCGCATTCTCGATGGCGATCCCGGCGTGGACCGCGAACGTTTCGACGAGGCGCTGGTCCGCCTCCGAAAACTCGGCGGCGCCGACCTTGTCTGTCAGATACAGATTGCCGACCGACCGGCCCTTCACGGTGATCGGCACGCCAAGGAAGCTGTGCATGGGTGGGTGATTCGGGGGGAACCCATGCCGCCGGGGATCGACCGCGATGTCGGGGATCCGGAACGATCGGTTCTCCTCGATGATCAGACCGAGGAACCCGTGGCCACGTGGGAGCGGGCCGATCGCGGCTCGCGTCTCGCGGCTGATCCCGGACGTGATGAACGCCTCGATGACGCCGTGTCCACGGACCGTTCCGAGGGCCGCATAGTCCGCCCGAACAAGCAATCGGACCTGATCGACGATGACCTGCAGCACATCGTCAACGGACTGCAGGCTGGCGATCGCCCGCGTCGCCGCGTCGAGGGCGTCGACGACGTCGGTCGCTGGCTCTGTGTCCTGCTGGCCACGCATGCGCGACACGGTACCAGCGCTCACGTCCGGTCCCCACGGCGCTGGGCCGCCTGGACCGGCGAATGCAGGCCGCATGGCACGTTGCGGCTACCTGTGTCGCCCCCAACCTATGTGGATGAGCGAACTCGGAGCGCCTCGCGGGCCGCGCGTGCTGTTGGCGGTCGACTTCACCCCCGCCTCTCGGGAGGCCGCCAACGAGGCCATCAAGCGCGCCAAGGACGACCGCGCGGACCTGATCGTTCTGAGCGTGGTTGAACAGGGCAATCTCCATCTCCCCGGCGGAGGCGCTCGGCGCGTCGACCAAGAGCGGGACCGATTGACGGCGGGCGCGCAGGCGATCGTCGGGCGTGCGCGCGAGGCTGGAGTTCGGGCCACGTTCCTCGTCTGGGAGGGTGACCCTGCAGAGGTCATCCTCGAGGCATCGCAGGCCGAGGACGCCAACGTGATCGTCCTTGGGTCCCGCTCGCGCCTCAACGTGCGTCGGCTGATCCTCGGCAGTGTCTCGTCGGAGGTCGCCAGGCGAGCCACGTGTGACGTCATCGTCGTCCCGAGCTGACGTAGCACCGCGGGCGCTCTCGCCAGGCAACGATGTGCCGCGCGAAATGTCCGCGACGAGTCGGCACATTCCGCAATCGTCGGGTGCTGGCCCGCCCGGAGGGATTCGAACCCCCGACCTACTGATCCGAAGTCAGTCGCTCTGATCCACTGAGCTACGGGCGGACTCGGGGATGATAGCGCGAGGCCGATCCGCGGGCCGTTCGATCAGTCGCCGAGCAGGGCATCGACGTAGCGATTGGCGAACTTCCTCTCGGGGTCCCATCGATCGCGGAGCTCTACGAACTCGGTGAACCTCGGATAGCTTGCGCGGACGGACTCGATGGGCAGGGTCCACACCTTTCCCCAATGCGGTCGCGGGTCGAACGGCGCAAGGGCGGTCTCGACGACCGAAAGCGCATCCAGCACGGGCTGGAGGTCCGGGAACCACGTGAAGTGGATCGCGACGGAGGACCGCCCGGCTGCCGGGCTCAGCCACAGATCGTCAGCGGCGACGGTTCGGACTTCCGAGACCTGGACGACATCCGCGAAGCCGTCGCTCGCCTCGAAGAGCGCCGCGATCGCAGCCGGTCCATCCCGGCGATCGACGAGATATTCCGTCTGGAGCTCGTGGCCGCTGCTCGGCGTCCGGTCGATCCTGAAATGAGGCAGGCGCTCGTACCACGGCCCCGGGACGCCCATCTGCGTCGTGCAGGCGTCAGGGTCCTTGCCAGGGATCGGATGGTGCGGGCCGGATGCCGGAACGCCACCAAGAAGCTCCGCGATCATCGACTCGTCGGCGTGAGGGTCGGCTGAGCGCCGTTTGCACCACACCTGGTGGAACTGACGGCCACGCCACAGCGTGAACAAGCTGACGCTCTCCGCCGCCGCCGTGACCTCGTCAAACCGGTCCAGGACCGTCTGCAACGCGACATCCTCGAAGACGTCCTGGCGGACTCGGTACGTCGGCACGACCTCGAGAGTCACGCTGGTGACGACTCCAAGCGCGCCGAGCGAGACGACGAGCCCCGAGAAGTCGGCGCCCGTCGTCGAGCGGCGAACCTCCACGAGCTCGCCGTGAGCCATGACGTTCTCCATCCCGGCCACTGCCGCCGCGAGCGACTGGGTTCGATCCCCTGAGCCGTGGGTGCCCGTCGCGCACGAGCCGGCGACCGAGATGTGCGGCAGCGACGCCATCGCTTCCAGGGCGAACCCGGCGCGGTCCAGTGGCTCACACAGGTCGCCATATCGCGTCCCCGCACTAACCGTGACGGTGCCATCTGCGACCTCCAAACGGGCGGGCAGGTTCGCGAGCGAGATGAGGTCGCCGCGGCTATCCGGGAGGTCATTGAAGGTGTGACCCGTGCCGAGGACGCGAAGCCGTCGCACTGACGCGACGATCTCCTGCAACTCCATGACCGATCCGGGCTGGTGGACGCGGTCGCCCGCGATGACATGGTTCCCGGCCCAGTTCGTGCGAACGACCGCCATCAGGCGGAACGGGCGGTCGCGGTGGACCTCGCCCGGACGACGTCGATCCGACCGCGGGCATCGAGCACCCGCCAGTCGACCTCGCCGTCCGCGCGCCGCTCGAACTCCAGGTCCACCTGCGCGTCGCCGACCGGCACCCGGCGGATGCGCAGCGACGGGAGCCACGGCGGCAGGGATGGCCGATCGACGATGAGCCGCCGATGCTCGGCATCGGCGTCCAACCCCAGCATGGAGCGCACGACCGACAGGACGGCGCCGGCGCTCCACGCCTGCGGCGTCTGGGTCGAGGGGTAGACCGTCGGCACCTCGACCAAGTCGGGGCCATGGCCGGCGAACACCTCCGGGAGCCGGAGTTGGTGGCAGTGAGCGGCCGACGCGAACATCGCCGACGCGACTACATCGAGTTCCGGACGCAGGTCGTACCGACGACAGCCTTCCGCGAAGGCGGCCGTCTCGACAGGCCAGACGCTTCCAAGGTGATACGCGAAGGGATCGTACGCGGGGTGATCGCTCGAGAGTGTCCGGATCCCCCAACCGGCCCACATGTCAGGCGCGAACAGGCGATCGGCGACCCGGCGGGCGCGATCGGGCGTCGGCAGCCCGGCCGCGAGCAGGTGGAGCGGGTCGGAGGCGATCGACTCGATCGCGGCGCCGTCCGGGTCGAGCCCCATCGCGTACGTCCCTGCTTCCGGCATCCAGAACCGATCGTCCACGACTCCCCGGATGCGTTCCGCTTCCGCCCGACGCCTAGCTGCCGCGCTCCGGTCGTCGAACGCTTCAAGGAGCTGGGCGGCGCGGTGGAGGGCCGCGTACCACCAACCCTGCTCCTCGACGGGCGCGCTTGGCGTCTCCACCAGACGGCCATCAGGCCAGCGAACCGCCTCGTCCGAGTCCTTCCAGCCCTGATGGCGTAGTCCCTGGGGCGCTCTCTGCACCGAGGCGAGGAGGCCCACCGGATGTCGCTCGCTCGCTCGCCCGGCCCAATCGAGCGCGGCCGTCGCGTGCTCAAGCAGCCGGCGCGTCGTGTCGCGGTCGCCCGTCCATGCCCAGTAGTCGTACAGCCCGACCACGAATGCCGCGGCGCCCGTGAGCGACCCGTAGTAGCGGCCGTACGGTCGAAGCTCCAGGTCGTCGAGCGGACCGCGACGCATCTCGTGGACGATCCGGCCTGGTTCTTCCTCACGGTCCGGTCGATCGACCCGGCCCTGCGTCCGTGCCGCTTGCTCGAGCGCGCCGCGGAGGGTCTCTGGGCCGAAGATGATGCTCTGCCGGCCCAGGGTCAGGGAGTCGCGCCCGAAGAAGCCGAGATATTTGGGCGAGCCAGCATTCACGATCCAGCCCGGCGTCGGTCCCTCGAGGTCCCAGTTCCGGAGGGTGAGGATGTCTTCCAGCGCACGGTCGACGATCGCCCGGACGAGCTGGTCTGGTGTCTCGACGACCGGTCGTGCCGAGCGGATCGATCGGCGCTCCTCGTCGCGGACGCGAAGGGCCGCGCTCGGTCGTGAGCCCTCGGCCGGGGATCGCCAGACGCCGTCGACGAGGCTCTCGTACGTCAGCGTGACGCCGAACTGCTCATGCGGACCGAGCGTCCGAGGGACGCGAATCACGAAACGCTCGTCGTCACCGGCGCCGGTCCGCGTGAACGCGACGTGACACTCGGCAGGACGGGCCCCGACCCGGATGCGAACGCCACGCTCCACGGACCGCTCCCCAGCCGATGCGATCCACCGGATCGTCAGGCACCGCTCGTCCTCGTTCCAGTCGGATCGTGTCTCGCCCTGAAACGGGTCCTCCTCTCGAAGCTGGCTGACGTCTCGGAAGCCCGTCCCCAGCGTCACCTCGAGGTCGGCCGGCCTCGACGCCATGGAGTGGTTGAAGATGTCCAGTCGCTCGATCAGTCCGGATCCGACGCGACGATCGATTCGCAGCTCGAGAACGTCCTGTGGCAGGCGCGGTCCCTCGACCGAGCCATCGTTCGGCCTGACGCCGAGGATGCCGACCCATCGCTCGCTGTGGATCGGCACGGCGGCCGGCCCGGTCGGCACCTCACCGGCGACCGTGATCCGATGGGACGCCAGGAGCCGGAAGTCATAGTCGAACAGGCCGTGCTCGGGTTCCGCCCCGATGGACCCGTCCATCCCACTGACGAGGTAGGTGTAGCCCTCCTGCAGGAGGAGCTGTCGCGGATAGCGCGGGTCGAGTTCCGCGCCGCTTCGGACGGGTCGGAGCGACTCGGCGCTGGTCGGCATCAGCGGAACGCGGGCAGGATCTCCCGCTCGTAGAACCGGAAGAACCCCTCCTGGTCGGGACCGACCTGGTAGACGTGGATGTGGTCGTAGCCGGCGTCGATGCCTGCTTGGATCCGCTGGATGTGGCGCTGTGGATCCGGACCGCAGGTGATGACCTCAGCGACACTGTCCTCGGTCACGAGCTGGGTCGCCTCCTGGTAGTGGCTCGGCGTCGGGAGCAGGTTGCCGAGCTCGCCGGGCAGGGCCACCGACGGCACGAGCTGGTGCGCGAGCCGGCGCGCCTCCGCTTCGTCCTCGTTCCAGCAGACGCTGACCTGGAGGTAATGCGGCCGACCCGGTTTCCCGTCTTCCTCGAACGCCGTGACGACCTCGGCTTCGCCCGACGGGTTGATGAGGCCGTCGCCGATGCGGCTGGCCAGACGAGCGGCCTTCGGTCCCGCTGCGGCGATGATGATCGGCGGCGGCTCCTCGGGGAGCGAATACAGCCGGGCGTTCTCGACCGTGAAATGGGGACCGTTGTGGTTGACATTCTCGCCGGTCCACAACTCCCGGATGTTCTCGACGGCCTCCTCGAGCATCGCAGCTCGCGTGCCGTACGCCGGCCAGCGCGGCCCGACGACGTGCTCGTTCAGTTGCTCGCCCGTCCCGAGTCCAAGGAAGAATCGCCCCGGCATCAGGCTCGCAACCGTGGCCGCAGCCTGCGCGACGATCGCCGGGTGGTAGCGCATGGTCGGACACGTCACACCGGTGCCGACCTCGAGCTTGTCGGTCGCGTTCGCGATCGCGCCGAGGACCGACCATGCGAACGGGCTGTTCCCCTGCGCGTCGACCCACGGATGGAAGTGGTCCGAGATCGAGGCGTATTCGAACCCGGAGGCTTCAGCCTGCTGGGCGTACCGAACGAGGTCGGGAGCCGGGTGCTCCTCGGTGGACAGCGAATAGCCGAGGTGGACCTTCCCGTTGGCGGCCGTCACGACGGCGATCCTTCACTGAGAGAGGTTGGATGGATCGGAATCTGCACCGGGTTCTCCCATGCGAAACGGTGGGCAGCCGATCGTGACGCGTGATCGCCGATAGCCGCGGCAAACGGTCACGGGCGAACGTCACAGCAATCTTGCAGGGTCGATCCGGTGGTCAGGGCAGGCGGTCGTAGTCGGCGACCGCGGTCGCGAGCCACGTCGCACCACTCGCCGTCAGGACGAGGATCCCGAGGAGGACGAGCCACGGCCCGAAGGCGAGCCCGAGCCCGCACAACCCGATGCCAGCGCCGATCCCGATGGGGCCCCACCCGGGTCTTGGAGCGATCTCTGCGGTGTCGCCCTCCTCGGCCGCGTCCGCGGCGGTCCGTCGCATCAGGAGCGCTGCCACGGCGGACCCGGCACCGAAACCGACCAGAAGCACGCTTCCCGCAACCTCGTAGGTGAGGAACCAGTAGACGGTCCCGACGACGAGCCCGAACGCCGCGGACCAGGCGAGCAGGAAGATCTCCGTCCGGAGCGGCGAGGCGGTCATTCGTCGAGCACCGGGCGGTTCGAGCGGATCCGCGGCAGCGATCGGAAGTTGCCCGGCGGCGGTGGCGAATCGGTCCACCACTCGAGCGTCCCGCCGCCCCACGGGTTCGCCGGCTGGTCCGGCGCCGTCCGCATCGCGAGCACGACCGCGACGAGGAACGGCACGATCCCGATGCCGAGCAGGATCGACCCGATCGTCGAGAGAAGGTTGAGGTCCGACCACCCGTCGGCGGCGGCGTAGTCGGCGATGCGCCGCGGCATCCCGAGCAGCCCGAGCTGGTACTGCGGGAGGAACGTCAGCAGGAAGCCGAAGAACATCAGCCCGAACTGGACGCGCGACAGCCGTTCCGACAGCCGCCGTCCTGCCATCTTCGGGAACCAGTAGTACATGGCGGCGAAGATCGCGAAGACCGTCCCGCCGACGAGCGTGTTGTGGAAGTGGGCGACGACGAAGTAGGTGTCCTGGAGGTGGAAGTCGAGCGCGGGCGACGCGACGACGATGCCCGTGATCCCGCCGAGCAGGAACAGGTACATGAACCCGATCGCCCAGAGCATCGGCGCCTCGAACGTCAGCCGGCCGCCCCACATCGTCGCGATCCAGTTGAAGAACTTGATGCCGGTCGGGACCGCGATGGCAAAGGAGGCGAGGCTGAAGAACGGCAGGCTGACCGCGCCTGTCGTGAACATGTGGTGCGCCCAGACCGTCATCGAGAGGCTCGCGATGGCGATCGTGGCGAACACGAACGCGCCGTAACCGAAGACCGCCTTCCGGCTGAACACCGAGATGACCTCGGTGATCACCCCGAAGAACGGCAGGATCAGGATGTAGACCTCGGGGTGGCCGAAGAACCAGAACAGGTGCTGCCACAGGACGGCGTCTCCGCCACGGGCAGGATCGAAGAAGACGCCGCCGAGCTCGCGGTCGATGAGCAGCATCGCCAGCGCCGACGTCAACGGCGGGAACGCGAAGAGGATCAGCAGGGCGGTGACCAGGATGTTCCAGGTGAAGATCGGCATCCTGAACATCCCCATGCCGGGCGCCCGGAGCGTGAAGATCGTCACGATGAAGTTGATCGCGCCGATGACACCCGAGAACCCGACGATGGCGAGGCCGATGATCCAGAGGTCGAGGCCAACGCCTGGCGCGTACGTCTGGTCGCTGAGCGGCGGGTAGCCCGTCCAGCCGGCCGCGGCCGTGCCGGTCGAGGTGACGAAGGCGCTCAGGACGATCAGCGCACCGACGAGGAACAACCAGAACGACAGCGCGTTGACCCGCGGGAACGCCATCTCGGAGGCGCCGATCTGGAGCGGCACGATGTAGTTGCCGAGCCCGACCGCCATCGGCGTTCCGAACAGCAGCAGCATGATCGTGCCGTGCATCGTGAAGAGCTGGTCGTAGCCGGCCTCGTCGACGAGCTGGATCCCCGGTGCTGCGAGCTCGAGGCGCATCGTCATCGCGAGGACCCCGCCGATGAGGAACATCGCGAACGCCGAGACGATGTAGAGGATGCCGACCCGCTTGTGGTCGGTCGTCGTCAGCCATCCCGTCAGGTCGTCGAGCTCGACGACCGGGAGGACGTGCTCAGCGGCGCCCGGACGCGCCGGGATGTCGGTCATTGCTGCAGCTCCAGGGACGGTTGCGCCGAGCCGCTCGGCGCCAGCGTCGGCGCGACTCCGCTCCCGCTCGGCGCCGGAGTCGGCGCCGAGCGCCGGCCCGCGAGCCATGCGTCGAACTCCGGCCGGGTGACGGCGCGGACCGTGAGCAGCATCCGGTCGTGCTGGACGCCGCAGAACTCCGCGCACTGGCCGCGGTAGTTGCCGGGCGCCTCGATGGTCAGGTCGAACGCCGTCCGCCGGCCCGGGATCGCGTCCCGCTTGAACAGGAACGCCGGCACGTAGAACGAGTGATCGACGTCGTTCGAGACGAGCTCGAAATGGATCGGCTCGCCGGCGGGGACGACCATTTCGGCCGGCACGCCGGGGCCGCCGACGACGGACACGCCGGAACCCGGGTAGTCGAACCGCCACTGCCAGTCGAAGGCGGTGATCGCGACCGTCGTCCGGCTCTGCTCGTGGGCGTCCATGCGCGCCAGCGTCAGCAGCGTCGCGATGAACAGGACGATCACGATGGCGATCGGCCCGAGCGTCCACGCGACCTCGAGTGAGAGCGCGCGGCGCGCCCCAGGGGAGGGGATCCGCTCGTCCGGGTCCGGGTGGGGCGGCGCCTTGCCGGCCGGGTCGTGGGCAGCACCCCGGTAGCGGAGCAGGGCGACCGTGATGAGGATCCACACCAAACCGCCCACAGCGGCCGCCGCGACCGCAAAGAGCATCCAGAGGTCCGTGACCGCGTGACCCTCGGTCGTCGCAGGCGCGGGAAGGCAGCCGGATGCGGCGAGCGGGACGATCGCGAGCCCAGCGATGCGGCTCCCGAGGTGCGCGACGCCCCCGAACCGCCGTCCCATCACCGGGGTGCCTCGATCGCCGTGCCCTCGGGCCCCGGTGGGTCCGTATCGGCGCCGACCTCCGGCCTTCCGGCACGGTGCCCGCGGTCGACGGCGAGCCGGTACGCAACGAGACCGACGACCACCGGCGCGACGAACAGCAGGATCCGCAGCGCCGTCGTGAGCCACTCGACCTCGACGTGGAGGAGGACGGCGAGCACGTCGTTGCCGCCCGCGATCGTCAGGATGACGAAAACGGTGATCACGGCACTGCCGACCGCGAGCCGGCCCGGCGCCTCCCAGGGGTGCTGGAGCAGATGATGCTCGGCATGGTCGCCGGTCAGTCGCGCCTCGAGGAACGGCCACAGCGCGATGCCACCGAAGAGGATCGTCGGCAGGACGATCCCGGGGACGAACAGCGTCGGGATCGTGACCCCGAGGATCGTCACCTCCCAGTCGGGACCCATCCGGAGGGCTCCCTCGAGCCACCCGAGGTACCAGTCCGGCTGGGCCGGCGAACTCACGGCGGACGGAAGGAACGGCCCATAGATCCAGACAGGGTTGATCTGCGCGAGACCGGCGGCGAGCGTGATGGCCGCCGCGGTCAGGAGCAGCAGGCCGACTGATCGGAGCGCCTGGCCGGGCCAGAAGTGCCGCCCGACGACGTTGCCTTCGCGTGCTCGCCCGCCTGGGAACTGGGTGTGCTTCTGGAGCCAGAGGATGAGGAGGTGGACGCTGATCAGCCCGATCATCAGCGCCGGGAGCAGCATGATGTGGAAGACGTAGAACCGCCCGATGAGCTCGGTCGTCGGGAACTCCCCGCCGAACACGAGGTAGGCGAGCCACGGCCCGATGAACGGGATCGACATCGCGACCGAATAGGTGATCCGGAGCCCGGTCCCTGACAGCAGGTCGTCCGGCAGCGAATACCCGGTCAGCCCGGCGGCGAGTCCGAGCATCAGGATCGACAGCCCGACGAGCCAGTTGATCTCGCGCGGCCGGCGGAACGCGCCGGTGAAGAAGACGCGAGCGACGTGGACGACGATCGAGACGATGAACACGACGGCCGCCCAATGGTGGACCTGGCGCATGAGCAGCCCTGCCCGGACCTCGAACGAGAGGCGCATCACCGAGTCGAACGCTGCCGACACCTCCGCGCCGCGCAGCGGCGCGTACGGCCCGTCGTACGTGACGGCGCGCGTGTCAGCCGTGAAGAAGAACGTCAGGAAGACGCCGGTCGCGACGAGCACGACGTAGGAGAAGAGGGCGATCTCGCCGAGCAGGAACGACCAATGGTCGGGGAAGACCTTGCGGAGCACGCCCCGCGTGACCTGGGCGGCGCCCGTCCGCTCGTCCACCCAACCGAGGACGCGTTCGACCTCGGTCCGTCGCGCCGTCGTCATCCCTGGCTCGACATGTTCCAGAAGCTCGGTCCGACCGGCTCCGGAAAGTCGCCGTCGGCGGTGAACGTGCCATCGGCCGCGAGTCGGATCGGAAGCTGGGGGAGCGGCCGCGCCGCCGGCCCGTAGACCGGCACGGCGCCGCGGAGCACGTCGAAGGTCGATTGGTGGCACGGGCAGATGAGCCGGCGGTCTTCCGCGCGGTAGAGCCCGACCGGGCAGCCGGCGTGCGTGCACACCTTCGAATAGGCCACGAAGCCCTCGGGGGCCCAGGCCATCCGGTCCGGGGCCAGCTGGAGTTCCTCCGGGTGGACGTGGATGAGCACGGTCTGGCTGTCGGCGGATCCGACCTGGCCCTCGGGGAAGACCGTCAGGTAGCTGTCGAAAGGGATGTCAGCGGCGCCGACCGGCTGGCCGTTGGCGCCGACGACCCGGCTGCCGCGGCGCCAACCGGTCGTGAACAGCTCCTGGCCGGGCGCCGGCCCGAGTGACAGGACGGGGATGAGCAGCGCCGCCCCAAGGCCGCCGAGCGCCACGAGCAGCGTGCCGAGGAGCAGCTTCCGCCGGCTGATGCTTCCGTCCGGGTCGAGGTCGGCGGTGACGTCGCGGATCGCCTCCGGCGAGCCCATCGGGTGCCGCTCCTCGATGACGACCGGCGACACGATGAGGTCGCGCGCCCAGACGACGATGCCGGCACCGAGCGCACCGAGCGCGACTGCCAGGAGCACGCCCTCGATCTGCGTCTGCCCGCCGGCGACATAGACGCCGAGAAGCAGCAGCCCACTGAGCCCCGTCACGCAGAACAGGGCAGCGACGAACCATTCGCTGCGGGGCCTCGTGGCCCTCGGTCGCGTCTCGCTCACCGATGCGCCCGACGTTCGATCCAGCGGGCAGCCACGAGCAGGCCGACGAGGTAGACGATCCAGGCGACGTAGCCCTCGGCGACCGGCCCGACGCCGCCGATCGGTTGGCCGCCCGGCGCCGCCTTGTCTCGCACGAACGCGAGATAGCCGGCGATCTCGGACATCTGCTCGTCCGACACCTGCCCCGGGCCGAATGCCGGCATCGCGCCCGGCCCCGTGCGGATGGCCTCGCCGATCTGGGTCGGGGCCGTGCCCAGCAACGGCGGGGCGACGGCACCGCCACCGACCGCATCACCCGTCGCCCCTGCCCCGTGACAGGCGGCACATGTCGCGACATAGGCGGCGCGTCCCGCTGCGATATCGGTTGCCGATGTCACCTGGACGCCGGGGATCGGTGGCCCATCGCCGAGCGATGACACGTACGCGACGATCGACTGGATCGTCGGGTCGTCGTAGGCGGGGCGCTTCGGCGTCATCTGGGCGTTGGGTTCCGGCAGCGGCATCCGGCCGGTCCGCAGCATGAAGTCGACCGACGCGGCACCGACGCCGATCAGTGACGGCCCCGACGCAGTCCCGACGCCGCCGATGCCGTGGCACGCCGCGCAGCTCGCCTCATACCGCGCCGCGCCGGCGGCCATCTGCACCGACTGGCTCGGATCGGCCGCCGCAGCCTGCTCCGGGCTGCTCGCGACGAGGGGCCCGACCGTCGTCGCCCAGGCAAGTCCGACGAGCACGACCACGGCCGCTATCCCGCCCATCTCGCGCATGCGACGACCTGTCACAGTGTGGCTCTCCGTGTGCCGCGATCTGGACGGGGGCCCGGTTGTCACAGCATCGAGATGTGGCGCGAAGAACGCCCTTGCGAGGGACAGACGACACGTGACAAGTTCGCATCAGCTGCTTGGCTGGCTGATGGTCGCTCTCTCGGGCGCTCTGGTCGCCGTCGGAGCGTGGTCGGTCGCCACGGGGCGACGGTCAGGGGGCCGGGCCGATCACAGGTTCGCGGTCGACCGGCTGTTCATCGTCGTGCTCGCGTCCGTGATGATCGCGGTCGCGTCAGGCCTGCTCCTCCTCGCGACCGACCATCGGCCGGCTGACGGACTGCACTTGCTCTACGGCGTCGTTGCCGTCGTCGTGCTGCCGATCGGGTATGTCGTCGGGTTGCGCACCGCACGTCCGGAAACGGGACGCCTGATGCGGCAGCGGGACGCGTGGGCCGTCGTTGCCGGGATCTTCCTCCTCGGGATCGCCGTGCGACTGTTCGGGACGGGCTGACCGGGTCGGGTCAGGCGGATCGGCGCTCCTCGCCAACCGCGCACTCTGCCATCAGCAGCTCACGGCGGCGAAGATGGCTCATCTCGTACCAGGAGAGCGTCGCGCGGTTGATCGCGCTCGGGCTGACGTCCGAGCCGCGGGCGATGACGGACGCGCGCACCGCTGCGCTCACGAGGACCGCCGTCACCTTGGCGACGATGACAGTCGACGCGTCACCGGCCATGGAGGCCTTCGCTTCGATCTCGCCGGCGCGCGCCAACGCCGCGAACACGAACGGATCCGCGTAGTCGCGGGACAGCAGGCTTGCGCCCGAGAGGAGAAGGCGATGCGCGGCCTCGGTCGCGCTCAAGCATGTGCCGTCCGGTGCGCGAAGCGGGATCTCGCGGCCATCGAAACCTCGAAGCGGGAGTCCGAGCCGGAGACGTTCGGCGATGAGCGGAAGGTCGTCAGTCGAGTCGAGCGGGTGGTGGGCGGGTGCATCGGGGAGCATCGGGGCGGCGGTCCTTCTCGGTGCGCGACCCATACCGGGTCTCTCCACCTGACGTTAGGGCGCGCCGGTAGCGATGCAGTGCTCGGAACGATGAAGAACTCGCTACCGATCCGCCGACCACTCCCACGCGGGGAGCAGCTGCCTGTCCAGCCACTCTCCGGGCTCCTGCCGCGGTCGGATGAGGACGGCTTGACCTGCCCGCACGGCGACCTCGGCTGGGATCGGATGCGACAGGAAGAACGGCATCGATTCGGTGAAGCCGTAGGCGCCGACATCGAGGATCGCGACGAGGTCGCCGACCTCCGGTGGCGTCATCGGTACGCCGTGACCGAACACGTCGAGGCCGGAGCACAGCGGTCCCGCGACCGTGACCGGGACCGTCGGCCCGGTGCCCGACCCGAACGCATGGATCCGATGCTCCTGCCGGACGAGCGCCGGCCGCAGGACGTGATGGACACCGCCGTCGAGGATGACGACGCCCGAGCCGCCGACGGTCTTGCGGTCGACCACGCGCGCCAGGTATGCGCCAGCCGGTCCGACCAGGAAGCGCCCGGGTTCGAGAAGCAGCCGCGCGTCGGCGAGGATCGGGTCCTGCGCCCAGCTGGCCGTGATCGCCGCGAGGCCGCGCCCGAGCGCCCCGAGGTCGAGCGTTCCCTCATCCGCCTCGTATGGGATCCCGAGCCCGCCGCCGGCATCGATCAGCCGGAGCGGCGTGCCCACACGCATCGCTAGTCGTCGCGCCACCCGGACCGTCGCCGCGACGTGCTCGAGGAGCGCCTCCGCGTCAAGGACGTTCGATGCCCCGAACGCATGGACGCCAAGGAAGTCGAGATGTCCCGAGGCGACCGCGTCCGCCGCCGACTCGGCAAGGTCGGCGAAGTCCATCCCGAACTTGCCCGCACCGTCGTCACCGACGAGGCGGACGCGTTCGAGCCGTCCGCGCCCACCGACGGCCATCCGCAGAAGGACGGGCTGGACGCGACCGGCATCCTTGGCGATCGCCTCGAGCCGTCCGAGCTCGCCGCGCGATTCGACCGTGACGGCGCGCACGCCTGCCTCGACGGCCGCGCGCAGCTCCTCGTCGCGCTTGCCGGGCCCGGTCATCACGATGCGCCCCGCCGGGATCCCGGCACGGAGGGCGGTCGCCAGCTCGCCACCTGATGCGACGTCGGCGCCCGTCCCGAGAGCGCCAAGATGCGCGACGACGGCGAGAGCGGGGTTCGCCTTCACCGCATAGGCGATGTCGACGCGCGGCGGGACGTCGGCCTGGAGTGCCGCGAGGTGTCGCTCGACGACGTCGAGGTCGTAGACGTACAGCGGCGTCCCGAATCGGGCCGCGAGATGGCCGGGGTCGAGCCCTGCCAGCAGGCGTTCGTCCGCGATCTCGGTCCGGACGGGCCGGCGCGGCCGTGGTGGCGCAGTTTCGACCGTATCGAGGCTCATCGAAGGACCTCCTCGAGCGCGACGCGTGCTGACGTGCCGGCATCGCGGTCCTTGACGAGCAGTGCGACGGCGACCGACAGCCCGTGCTCCTCGGCGAACCCGCCGGTCATCCGCCGCGCCCCGGGCACGACGACCGCACCCGCCGGCACGACAAGCGGCGCCTCGGAGGTGCCGGCGAGGACCCGCCCGCGGACGAGGTCGTAGAGCCGCGACGAACCGGTCAGCGTGACGCCTGCGCCGATGACCGCGCCGTGCCCGACGAGGACGCCTTCGAGCAGGACGCTGCCGGCGCCGACGAACGCGTCGTCCTCGACGATGACGGGCCGGGCGCCGGGCGGCTCGAGAACGCCACCGATGGTCACGCCGGCCGCGAGATGGACCCGCGCGCCGATCTGAGCACACGACCCGACGAGCACGTGGGAATCGACCATCGTGCAGTCGCCGATCCACGCGCCGACGTTGACGTACGAGGGCGGCATGACGACGACGCCTTCTCCGAGATGCGCCCCACGACGGATGGCCGTCCCGCCCGGGACGACCCGCCACGGACCGCCGGCGATGTCGTCGCGAGGGGGGACAGCGGCGCGATCGCGGAACTGGAGCGGCCCTGCCGCGAGGTCCACAGTCGTCCGGTCCGCGAAGCAGGCGAGGATCGCCGCCTTCGCGTCGGGTCGGACGCGCCAGCCCCCGGTCGCGCTCGCGTCGGGTTCGGCTGCCCGGACCCGCCCCGACTCGAGGTCGTCGAGGATCGTTCGCGGATCGAAGGCAGCGGCCGGGGTCGCTGCCGCGCCGGTGGTCTCGGTGATCATGCGACGGCCTCGGTCTGCGTGACCTGCGGGGTGAACCGGCCACCGGCGGGCTCGACGAGGCCGAGCGCTCGGAGCGTCGCGTCCATGGCCGCAGCGGCGGCCGCCTCGAGCGGCAGGAGCGGCGCCCGCACGGCGTCCGTTTCGAGCAAGCCCATCGACACGAGTGCCGCCTTGGCAGGCACCGGATTCGGGCCGCCCCGGAAGTTGGCGAGGAAGAGCGGGAGCCAGCGCTCGTGGATCCGCCGCGTTGCCTCCCAGTCGCCCGAGCGCGCCGCAGCGCAGAGGGCGACGAGCTCGCCCGGGATCTCGTTCGACGCGACCGAGACGACGCCGTCACCGCCCATCGCGAGCACCGGCAGCGTCCACGCGTCGTCCCCGGCGAGCACCGCCACGTCGCGGGGGCGGTCGCGACAGATCCGGGCGATCTGCTCGAGGTTCCCGCTCGCTTCCTTCACCGCGATGACGCGCGGATGCTCGGCGAGTCGCAGGAAGGTATCCGCGTCGACGTTCGCTCCCGTCCGCGACGGGACGTTGTAGACGACGATCGGCAGATCGCCCTCATCGGCGATCGCACGGAAGTGCGAGTCGAGCATCCGCGCGTCCGGGCGGTTGTAGTACGGCGCCACCACGAGAGCGGCGTCCGCGCCGAGCTCGGCTGCACGGCGGGTGGCCCGGATCGTCGCCGCGGTGTCGTTCGTGCCGGTCCCGGCGATGACGCGGACACGATCACGCGATGGTCGCTCGGAGACGACGTCGACGGTCGCGGCGATGAGGCGCTCGCGCTCGTCGATGGTCAAGGTCGGGGCCTCGCCGGTGGTCCCGCACGGGACGAGCCCATCGATCCCGGCGAGGACCTGCCAGCGGACCAGGCGACGGAAGGCAGGCTCGTCGAGCTCGCCTTGACTCGTGAACGGCGTGACCAGGGCGGTGAATGCACCTCGGAGCATCGGGCGGGTGGTTGCGGGGAGTGTCATGGCTCGATCCTTTCAGGCAGCGATGGGGTCGCGGGCGATGAGCTCGTCCACGATCGGGTCGAAGGGGTGAAGGCCCGGTGTCCGCGGCGCGCGCCGCAGCCAGTCGACGGCAGCGAGGACCCCAGCCGCGTATGCCGAGCGGTCGCGCGCGGTCAGCCGCAGTTCGACGGTCTCGCCTGCGGCATCGAAACCCACGAGGTGCATCCCGGGCGACGCGCCCGCCCTGATCGACACGACCTCGAGATCGGCGCGGCGCGCGAGTCTCGGGTGCGCGTCCGCGATCCGGTCGGCGAGGTCGATGGCGGTGCCGGACGGCCGGTCGCGCTTCGAGCTGCGGTGCCACTCGAGGAGATACGGATCGAAGGCCTCAAGCGGGCCGAACAGCCCGACCGCCGCCTCCACGAGTCGGCCGAACAGCACGACACCGATGCTGAAGTTCGACGCCGCGACCGCCGCTGCGCCGCGTTCCCGCAGGAGTGCCTCCACATGGGGTCGGTCGTCTGTCCAGCCCGTCGTCGCGATGACGAACCGGCGGCAGCCCGCGCCGAGCGCGGCCGCGATGTTCGCCCGGACCGCGTCGCCGCGCGATGCGTCGACGATGACGTCGGCCCCAGCAAGGTCTTTTGAGGCGTGCCCGTCGGGCGCACGGGGCCGGCCGAGCACGCGCGCCGCGTCCCCACCTTGGCGCGCGGCGGCCTCGATCGCCCGCCCGAGCGGACCATCGCCGAGCACCGTGACAGTGTCCATGGTTCGTCCCTTCCTGCTGGAGGGGCCGTCGGGTCGGGGGCGGTTCAGGACATGAAAAAACCGCGGTCACCGTCGTGGTGCCGCGGCCCCTGGAGCCTCCGTTCCCTGGAGGCCCGGTTCGTCGATCGACGCGCCGTCTAGAGCCCCAGGGCCCGTGCCTCCCGGCAGGGCCGCCAGAGCTTCTTCTTGGACTCCTCCGAGAAGGTGCGGCGGTTCATGCTGCAAACCTTACGCATAAAGCGCACGAGTTGCAAGATTCATTCTGCTCGGACGGTCGGACGGGTCGCGGCGCCGCGTCCCGTACTTTCCCGAGCGCGTCGGCTCGTCGCTCCCTCCGCGAGCGGCTCGAGCGCAGCAGCCAGCCGCCTCTGGTTCGGCTCGGACCCGAGCCGGTCGAACACCGACGCCGCGAACTCGGCGGCGGCTGGGATAGCGGGATCGTCCGGCCCGAGGAGCACGACCATCGTGAGCGCACACACTGCACCGTCGTATTCGAAACCGAGCTCGCGCCACCGACGCGTCGCATCGACGAAACCGGCCGATCCCTCGTCACGCCGACCCTCGAGCACCGCAAGCGCCGCCTCGCCCTCGCGCCGGCAGACATCGAGAACGCGACCGGGCTGGCCGGCCATGGCGGCGAGCGCTTCCTTCACGGCTTCCCTGTCACCGAGTGCCGAGGCAGCGCGGATCGCGGTCTGAGCCGGTGTCGTGTCTGGCGCGAACATCAGTCGATACGACCGCTGCGAGCGGTCGAGCGCCTCCTTGAGATCGCCTCGCGCCAGCGCGACCGCGCTGCGGATCTCGTCGACCGAGGCGTGAGCCTGCAGCTCGGTCCTGTCGGCGACGGCACCGCTGATCGCATCGAGCTCATCGCGCACGTCTTCGCCGCGGAGGCCACGGATCTCGGCGCGCCGCATCCTGGCTGAAAGGTCGGTCTCGAGAAGGGCGGCTTCCTCGACCTCGGCGGCTGCCCAATCCCAATCGCCGATGCGGATGGCGAGCTCGGAGGCGTTGCTCAACATGTACGGCCAGCCGCGAACGCCCAGCCGCCGCAGCAGCTCCTGGCCTTCGCGTGCGACGCGATACGCGAGTTGCGGATCCTCACCGGCCGCGGCGAAGGAGAGGTTGACGCGCGCTCGGAACTCGGCGTCGATCAGGGCGTAGGATCTGCTCGCGGCGACCGCACCCACGAGCGTGACGATGCCCTCGCGCAAACGGCCGACATTCGCGAGCGCCGGGCCGCGCGTGATGAGGAGCTCGATCGTCTCGCGGATGAGGTCGAGACGCTCGGATGTCGTGAGGATGTCATCGACCGTCTGGAGGGCATCCGCGTCGCGCCCGAGCAGGAGGTATGACCGCGCAAGCTCGTTCGCGAGGCGGACGTACTCCGCGGTTTCGAGCAGGTCGCGATAGTCGTCGCGGGCCGTCTCGAGGAGCGCTGCCGCTTCCGCGATGTGGCCGGACGCGTTGACTGCGCGCCCATAGCGCACGATCGCCGCCATCAGCCCAGGCCGGTCCTTCGACGCTCTCGCGAGCTCGAGCGCCCGGGCCATGTGCGCGATCGGCTCGTCGATGAGTCCGGCGTTGATCCCCGCTTCCCCGGCCGCCGCGTGGAGCTGTGCTTCTTCGACCGGATCGGTCGTTACGTCAAGCGCCTCCTCGAGGAAGCGCATCGCCTGGACGTACGATCCGAGCGACCGGGCTCGCTCGGCCGCAGCCCGCAACGCGACGCGGGCCTGCGCGGCGACGGCAGAGCCCTCGGCACCGTCCGGCTGCGCCTTGTACGCGGCCACGTAATGCTCCGCTAGCGCGCCCGCGATGCCCTCGTCATCGAGCGACTCGAAGTAACGCGCGGCCGCGACATGCATCCGTCGCCGGTCGCGTCTGGCAAGCGTGCCGTACGCGACCTCGCGGACGAGCCCCTGGACGAACCCGTACTGCCCGCGTTCGGGCGATCGGGGATCTGCCTCGAGCGTGAGCATCTCGCGACGGACGAGCGCCCGGAGCCGCGGAACGAGGTCATCGGGCTGGACACCGCTCACGGCGGCGAGGGCGTCGAGGGTGAACGTCTTACCGATGACCGATGCCCCCTGGAGCAGCGACCGATCGGCAGGATCCAGCCCGTCGAGGCGCGACGCGATCAGTGCGTGGAGCGACGCCGGCACCGACAGCTGGGAGAGATCGCCGGTCGGTCGATAGACCGATCCTTCGAGCGCCACGAGCCCGTCGGCGAGGAGCATCCGGACCGTCTCGACGGCGTAGAGCGGGATCCCCTCAGCCCTCTCGAGGACGCGGTCGACGACCGTCGCTGGCAGACCGGGCACCAGCCCTGCCAGGAGCTCACGCATCTGGTCGGGATCGAGCGGCTCGAGGACGAGCGATGTGAAGTTCCGCCGACCGGCGCCCCAATCGCGGCGGCGGTCGAGGAGCTCGGGCCGGGCCGACGTGATGATGTAGATGGGGCGCTCGCGCGACCAGTCGAGGATGTGGTCGATGAAGTCGAGCAGCCCATCGTCGGCCCACTGGACGTCCTCGAACACGAGGACGACAACGCCGTGCTCGGCGACCCGCTCGAACAAGAGCCGCCATGCCGCGAACAGCGACTCCCGGTCGGTGGCCTCCGCGTCCTCGCCGGGGTCGATCCCGAGCAGCTGGAGGAGGCGCGGCTCCATCCACCGCCGTTCGGCGTCGTCGGTCACCCATTCCGCGATGGCCGCGCTCAGCCGCGCCCGTGCCGCCGCGGGATCATCGCCGTCGTTGATCCCGGTCCGGCTGCGGACCATCTCGGCCAGCGCCCAGAAGCTGATGCCGACGCCATACGCTGGCGACCGACCCTGGTGCCAGTAGACGACCTCGGTCACGCCGTCCATGTACTTCTGGAACTCCCAGATCAGGCGGCTCTTGCCGATGCCGCCCTGACCGATGACCGACACCAGCCGCGGTCGCCGTTCCGCACCTGTCGCGACGTGGAAATCCTTGAGCATCCGAAGCTCAGGGGCGCGGCCGACGAACGGTGCCTCGAGCTGCTCGATGCGGCCCGAGCCGCCGCGCCGCGCGACGACCCGGAGCGCGCGGTACGCCGGCACTGGCGCCGTCTTGCCCTTGAGGACCTGTTCGCCGGCGGGCTCGAACGCGATCGCGTCGGATGCGGCATGGAAGGTCGGCTCACCGACGAGGACCGTCCCGGGCGGCGCCACCGCCTGGAGGCGGGACGCCGTGTTGACGAGATCGCCGGCGACCATCCCCTGGTTCGTGGCACCGATCGTCACCGCCGCCTCACCGGTGAGGACGCCGGCGCGGAGGCGAAGCTCGGCACCGACCTCCTGTCCGAGCGCCTCGACCGCGGCGACCAGGTCGAGTCCCGCACGGACCGCCCGTTCGGCGTCGTCCTCGAACGCGGTCGGTGCTCCCCAGACCGCCATGACGGCGTCGCCGATGAACTTCTCGACGGTCCCGCCGTACGAGGTGATGATCTCGGTCGCAGTGGCGAAGTAGCGGTCGAGCAGCTCGCGGACGGTCTCCGCGTCGCGGGATTCGGACAGCGCCGTGAACCCGACGAGGTCGGCAAACACGATCGATACGAGGCGACGCTCGGCGACCGGCGTGTCACGTGCTCCGGCCGCTCCTGGCCCGGTCGTCACGCGGAGGGCCGTCCCGCACTCGCCGCAGAACTTGACGCCCGGCGCGTTCGAGGCGCCACACGATGGGCAGACCGTCGCGAGGGCCGTTCCGCACTCGCCGCAGAACTTGCGGCCGGGTTCGTTCGCGGTCCCGCATGTCGGGCAGTCCAAGCGCCTCTCCTACGTGCGAGCCATGAGTATCCGTGGCACGCGGCGAGACGGCAACGACCGAGAGACGGCGCTCACCGAGCGGCCGACGCCCGGATGATGCTATACATCCGCCCGTGCCCCGTGACCGACGCCGCTCGCGCCGAAAGCGCCTCCTCGGCCCGTTCGGGATCGGTGTCGCGGCCTTCGTCGGGATCGCAGCGATCGTCGCCGGCAACGGCGCGTCACCGCGAACGACGGTCGGGGCGGTCGCGGGCGAGACCCAGCAGGCTCCTGTCGCGACTTCGCTCGAAGCGGCTGCCGGCGGACCGGCTTCTTCGGCGTCGGCTCGACCGCCTCGGCTCGTCGCCTCCCCGACGACCGTGGTCCCCGCGCAACCCGAGTCGACGGGCGCGCTCGCGGCGGACGACCTGACCGGCTACCGCTGGCCACTCGCGAAGGCGAGGGTGACGCTCCCGTTCGGGCCGACGGCGTGGGGCGGATGGGTCGTCGACGGCGCGAAGTTCCACGACGGCATCGACCTCGCGACGTTCTGCGGTGACAGGATCGTCGCCGCTCATTCGGGCGTCATCGTTGCCGCGGGTCGCCACTTCGACGACGAGATGGGCTGGATCGGGGACCTGTCGCGCTACTACGAACGGCTCGACCTGAAGAAGCTATGGACGACCCTCCCGATCGTCGTCGTCATCGATGACGGGAATGGGTATCGAAGCGTCTACGCGCACTTCGGGAGGATCGTCGTGACCCGCGGCCAGACCGTGGACGCCGGCGATCTCCTCGGCTACGAGGGACGGACAGGCCGAGCGTCGGGATGCCACCTCCATTACGGGCTCTTCGATCCACTCGGGACCGGGCAGTTCGCGATCGATCCGGTCGCGGAGAAGCACATGCGACTGCCCGCGGCCGAGGTCGCCCGGATCGACCCGATGCTGGTCCTGCCCGAACGCAAGGCCACCACGAGGAAACCGATCCCGAGCCCCACGCCGGCCGAGTGACCGTGGGGGCGCCCGGTTTACGGGATCAGGGGTTCTGTCCGCAGAGCGGGCACCGCTCGCTGCCGTACCAGGAATGCAGCTTTCGGTGCCACTCCTCCTGCTTCTTGCTTTCGGCCAGGAGGCGCTCAGCGAGGCAGTGATCGCACTGATCGCATGCCCTCGCCGGGATCCGCCAGAGGAGGAGGGACCCGGCCATGATCCCGACGAGGGCAGCGGAGAGGAGTTCCATTGCGTCACGCTGCTCTCCTCGACACTCCGAGCGCGTCAACGACCGAGCCGGTCGGATAGCAGATGCATTCGACCTCCGAGTCGGACCCGGATCGTGTCCGACTCCGCCCTGCTATCGCCTCCTGTAGCGACGCCCGATGAGCCAGTACGCCGGTATCGAGGCCAGCGCCGACGACATCGGCTTCATGGTGCCATCGCGCATCTCGAGGGCGAGCAGACCATCGCTCGCGGCGGCATCCGCGGGACGCGCGTCCACCTCGGCGAGGTCGATCGCGACATGCCCGGGCTCAGCGTTCCCAAGGGTCGCGATGAGCGCCTCGGGCCGCGCGCCGCGCTCGTATT
The DNA here is from genome assembly GCA_045804485.1 of Chloroflexota bacterium. Lineage (GTDB taxonomy): Bacteria > Chloroflexota > Limnocylindria > Limnocylindrales > CSP1-4 > SPCO01. Next base: position 13,433 of record JBJMNA010000028.1, on the reverse strand, counting down.
CGGCCCGGATCTCGGCCTCGGCGCGCCACGTCGGGCGGCGAAGGAGGACCGCGTGCCACGCGTCTGCGACGTCGCGGGTCACCGTGCCGTCGCCGGCTGTCGGATCCGGCGCGATCCGTTCGCCGCGGGCCCACCGCGCGGCCTGGTGAAGCAGCCCGTATTCGTCGAGGTCGGCATAGGCGGGCAGCCGATCGGCGGGCGACCCGTCGCCGAAGATCGCCCGGATCGATGGTCCGAAGACGGCGCCGAGGTCGAGGTCGATCGCGCGGACGGTCCGGTGGAAATAGACCTGCTGGTAGATGAACCGTCGGGAGGTCAGGAACATCTCGAGCGCGGGCAGGCCCGGCTCGAACAGCGTCAGGCCGCGGTCCGAGATGAAGGCGTACCGGCGGAGGCGTTCGACGTCGACCGGGCCGACGGCGACGCCCGTCATGTACGCGTCGCGCCGGACGTAGTCGAGGTTGTCGACCGTGAAGACGCCGGATAGGAGCGGCTGGAGCCAGCGAACCCATCGCGGCATCGACGGGTCAGAAAGCGCCGGCTTGGAGACGAGGAAGGCGACCCACGCCGGATCCATCGTTTCAGCGGTCGCGAATGCGTCGCGGTCAGGGACCGCGCCGGGCGCGCGCCGCAGCCCCCGCAGGAGCGGCCCCAGCTCGTCCTCGATGATCCGCTGCGACAGGTCCTCGTGGGTCAATCGCTTCTCCCCGGCCCGGCGGGCGTCGGGCGGCGCGGGGAACGCCGCGAGCACCTGGTCGTCGAAGAAGTGGGCGAACGGTCCGTGGCCCACGTCATGGAGGAGCCCGGCCATCCGCAGCGTCTCAACGACGAGGCCCTCGGACGGCGGGCTCTCGCCGCTCGTCGCCAGGGCCGTCCGCAAGCTCGGGTAGAGCGAGCGCGCCCAGAGACCCGCCTCGTGCATGACACCCAACCCGTGGGTGAACCGCGAGTGCTCGGCGGTCGGGAAGACCCATCGCGCGCTCTGGAGCTGGCTGATGCGCCGCATCCGCTGGAGCCAGGTCGTGTCGAGCAGGTCCTCCTCGGCGACGTCCTCGTCCGGCAGGCCCGCGGCGCCCGATTCCGCGCGCGTCAGCGTCTTCGTCAGCTCGACATAGCCGTGGATCGGGTCGCTGATGAGATTGACCGCAGCGAACGGCTGGCGTCGCATCACGTCCGTCGGCGCGGGGCCGGCAGTCTCACACGACCGCCGCTGCGTAGCGGTCCGCTGCCCGCCGGTGCGTCGCCGCAACGTCGTCGCGCAAGCCGGCTGGGGCCAGCACCTCGACGTCGTCGCCCCAGGACAGGATCCAGAGCCGGATCTCGATCGTGCCCGACACGGTCGCCGACCAGCGCAGCGACGCGTCGGCTTCGGGGCTGACGGCCTGCGTCGGATGCCAGATCGTCTCGCGAACCCGGTCCGCGACCGTCGGCGTGAAACGCAGGACGACCTCGACGGGCGGCTGGTCAGCGATGATGTCCCACGCTGCACGCAGTGCCGAGGTGGTCCTCGCGGCTTCCGGCGGTTCGAACGTCTGTGGCATGAGCGACGCCTTGCCGATCCGTTCGACCTTGAACGTGCGCAGCGCCTTCTTCTCGACGTCGAAGCCGACGAGGTAGAGCGCGTGCGTCTGGAGCGACGGCTCGAGGAGGTAGGGCTCGACCGTCGCGCGCCGAGGTGCCGCGCCGCCCTCGTACCGCGCGGGGGCGTAGTCGAACGTCACGACTCGGCGTTCCGCCCACGCCCGCGTGAGGAGCCGGACGTTCTCGCTGAACCGCTCGTCGCGCGGTGCCTTCGACAGGACGTCCAGGGTCCGCTCGACATGCTCGGCGAGTGCCGGTGGGAGGCCGCGCTCGAGCTTCTCGAAGGCAGCCGCGAGGTCCGGGTCGTACTTGTCGACGTAGCGGACCATCAACCGGGCCGACAACACGACGGCCATCGCCTGCCCCTGGGTGAGCTTGAGCGGCGGCAGGAACGCCTTGTCGGAGTCGATCCCCCAGGTGCCATCCTCGTTCCAGACCGGAAGCCGCAGCTCGCCTTCCATCGCGTTGAGGTCGCGGTAGACCGTCCGGACCGACATCCCGACCCGCTCCGCGATGTCGGACGTGCGCATCCCTTCGGGATGGGCCTGGAGGATCGCCACCAGCCTCGTCATCCGCGCGAGCCGGTCGCGCTTGCCTGAATGACGCTCGCGGTCGTCGTCCATGGTCATTGGAGCGGAGGATAGATGAACGCATCCCGGCCACGCTCCGTGGCGGTCAGCAGAACGTCGATGGTGCCGCTGAGGGCATCCGGGACGATCGCCCCGGCCTCGCCGTTCGCACTCCCCGCGACCTGCCCGAGCTCACCGTCGAGGAAGATCCAGTAATCGAGCTGGCCGCGCCAGCGGTGCAGGTCGGCGTCGCCGACGAGCCAGCCGATCTCCGGGAAGGCGTCCCTGAACGTGGTGCCATCAACGGCGATGCGGCAGCGGCGCGCGCGAGCGCCCTCGATCACCTCCACGCCGTGGTCCTCGGCCGTCGCCCGGAACCCCGCGGTGAGCGCGGCGTCGAGCGCCTCGAGGTCGATCGCATCGTCCTGCACGGCCGCTCTTGGAGCCGGCGTCCATCGCGCGCCGGGCGTCGTCATCCATGCCCGGTCGCCCACCCGTGCCGCGCCGTATTGACCGAGCTGCTGATCGGACGCGACGTAGGCGAGCCAGCGGAAGTCGTTCCCGACCCGCGTCCCGGCGAGGTCGGTCGAGCCAAGTGGCCGCAGGTCCACGGTCGCCTTCAGGTGGAGCGCCAGTCGAGCCGTCGAGCCGGCGGCCAGCGGAGAGTCACAGCTCGGTGGCTGTTCGGACCCGCTCGTGGGACCGAACCGCGACGCGGCCGGCGGCGTGTCGCGCAGCGCCACCTCGTTCGCCACGGCGACCGCAGCGAACAGCAGGCCGGAGCAGGCCGTCGTCAGCAGCGCGATGCCGATACCCGTCAGGAGTCGCCGTCGGCGGACGACCGTCCCGCCCTGGAGCCGGCGGGCGATCCCGAACGCGCTGAACAGGCTTGTCGCGACGAGCGCGACGAGCCACGGATAGGTCGCCTCGAGCGACGGCAGGAGCGTGCGTGACCCGTATGCGAGGAGCTGGGTGACGACCCCCGCGATCGAGGGAACCAGACACAGCAGCGCCAGCACACCGAGCGCGACGATCGCCGGGAACGCGACGTCACCTCGGGCGACCGGAGGCCAGATCGCGCCGGCAAGCGCGATGGCGATCGGTGTCATCGCGGTCAGACCGACGATGAGATCCAGCGGGCCGCCAGGCCGGTAGGCGAGCAGGACCAGGCCGGCCGCGACCGACCAGCACGCGACGAGGGCGATGGCGATGAGCCGAAGCTCGAAGGCGCGGACGCGCATGCGCGGAGTCTAGGCGGAGTCCGTGCGGAGACACCTTCGGCTCCGCAAGTACCGTCACGGGTGGGACCGCCGGGTCATCGCCGCGCGCGAGGACGAACGGGAACATGCCCGAAACGCACCGGACCCACCGTCCGGACGAGTCGCAGGCAGGGGACACGTGGGATATGGCCGGGCAGGCACCTCGAGGGTCACGGGGGCACGGGCGATCGTCTCGCCCCGGCTCGTCGTCGCCTGCGGTCACGGCCGGTTCCACGGCCGGCGGTCCCTCGGCCGCCTCGTCGACGACCACGAAGCGCCGGAACTCCCTCGCGACCTCGATGACGTCCGCGGCCACCGCTCCGGCGACGCGCCCGGTCTATCGGCTGCTCCTCATGAAGGGCTTGAGCCCGGCTGAGGCCGCGAGTCTCACCGCGTTCATCTGCGGATTGCCGACCTCGGATCTCCACTGGTCGCTCAAGCAGCTCAACGAGCTCCTGTTCCTTCGCCGGATGCAGCAGACGGGCCGCTTCGGCGGCGCCGACGGAGACCGCCGCCGGACGCACTGATCGCAGAATCCATCGGATCGTGCCGGCGCGCCTCCTCCCGCTGCCACGATCGCCCTCCGAAGCGGCGCCGTGCCTCCTCCCGGCGCCGCTTCGGCGTTCCCGGCACGGCACAGGTACACTCTCGCGCGTCCCAGCCGCCCAAAAGGAACATGACGTGCGCAAGACGATGACCTTGACCCTCAGCCTGATCGCGATCGTTGCGACGGCATGTACGAGCGGGGGCTCGAATCCGTCCGCCGCCGCAACATCTGCCTCGACCGCGGCGCCGAGTGCGGCCGCGACCGCCTCGACCGCCGCCGCCTCGACCGCTGCCTCGGTCGCGCCGTCCGCCTCGCCCGACGCCTGCGCCGCGGCGACGCTCCCGGTGCTGACACCCGGCAAGCTGACCATCGGCACCGACAACCCCGCGTACCCGCCGTACTTCGCCGAGAATGCCGACGGGCACAAGACCGCGCCGTGGGAGCTCGGTGACCCGACCAATGGCATGGGCTTCGAAAGCGCGTTCGCGTACGCCCTCGCAGCCAAGATGGGCTTCACGAAGGACCAGGTCCAGTGGGTCTACGTCCCCTTCGACAACTCGTTCAAGCCCGGACCGAAGAGCTTTGATATCGACATCAACCAGGTCTCCGACACGCCAGAACGGAGAGCGACCGTCGACCTGTCCGACGGCTATTACTTCCTGAACCAGGCTGTCGTCTCGCTGGCGGCCAATCCCGTCTCAAAGGTGACCTCCATCGCCGACCTCGCGAAGTATCGCTTCGGTGCGCAGGTGGGCACGACCAGCCTGATGACGATCACTGACGTGATCAAGCCGACCGCCGAGCCGACCGTGGTCGACACGAACGACGCGGCCATCGCGGCGCTCAAGGCAAAGCAGATCGATGCCATCGTCGTCGATCTCCCGACCGCCTTCTACATGGCAACGGCACAGCTCGACAAGGGGACTGTCGTCGGCCAGTTTGCGCCGCCTGCGGGTGGCACGGGCGAGCACGCCAGCGCCGTGATGGCGAAGGACAGTCCGATCACCCCGTGCGTCAACGCCGCGATCAAGGCGATGACGGATGACGGCAGCCTCGCCGCGATCACCAAGGAGTGGCTCTCGGACAAGGTGTCCGCACCTGTGTTCACACCGTAGCCGCGGGCCGCTCCACGCCGCCATGACCGATCGGGAGGCCCGCGGGTGACAGCCGGCGGGCCTTCGTCCGTCCCGCCGATCTCGCCGGCGGCACTCGTGCCGGAACGCCGATCAAAGACCTCATGGCGGGCGACCGCGACGGCGGTCATCAGCACGGTCGTCGTTCTCGGCGGGCTCGCATGGGTCATCGTCCACGCCCCGAACTGGGCCGAGGTCCAGAAGGATTTCTTCGACGGGCCGATCTTCTGGGCGAGCCTGCCGGGCATCGTCGCGGCGTTCTGGACGAACGTGAAGCTCTTCCTGATCGCCGAGGCGCTCATCCTGCCGCTCGGTCTGCTCGTCGCGATCCTCCGCGGGCTGCCGGGCCCGGTCTTCACGCCGGTCCGCGGTCTCGCGACCGCCTACGTCGACATCTTCCGGGCGGTGCCCGGCATCGTCGTCATCTACGTGCTCGGCTTCGGCATCCCCGGGCTCGGCATCCCGGGCGTCCCGAACGAAGCCTTCTTCTGGGCTGTCGTGGCGCTGACCCTGATCTACTCGGCCTACGTCTCAGAGGTCTATCGCGCAGGCATCGACTCGGTCCACCCGAGCCAGGACGCAGCGGCGCGGTCGCTTGGCCTGTCGCGAGCACAGTCGATGCGCCACGTGATCCTGCCGCAGGCGGTGCGTCGCGTCGTGCCGCCGCTGCTCAACGATTTCATCGGGCTGCAGAAGGACACGGTCCTCGTCTCGTACATCGGCGTCGTCGAGATCTTCCGGACGGCACAGATCAAGCAGGCCGCCACGTTCAACTTCACGCCGCTCATCGGCGTCGCGCTGGTCTTCATCGTCGTCACGATCCCGCTCGCGAGGTTCACCGACAGACTCGTCGCGCGCGACAAGGCGCGCTCGAGCGCGACCGGCGTCCGATGACGACCGAGGCACTCCGCATCGAGGGTCTCTACAAGTCCTTCGGTACGAACGAGGTGTTGCGCGGCATCGACCTCGTCGTCGCCGAGCACGAGGTCGTCTGCCTCATCGGCGCGTCGGGATCGGGGAAGTCGACGCTCCTGCGCTGCATCAACCTCCTCGAGCCCATCGACGCCGGCCGGATCATCGTCGAGGGCGACGAGATCACCGCGGACGGCGTCCACCTCGACCGCATCCGGCGACGGATCGGCATCGTGTTCCAGTCGTACAACCTCTTCCCGCACATGTCCGTGCTCGACAACGTCACGCTCGCACCGCGCAAGGCGCTCAAGGTCCCAACCGCGCAGGCCGTCGCCGAAGCGACGGACCTCCTGTCCCGGTTCGGCCTCGGCGACAAGCGCGACGAGGTCCCCGACCGGCTGTCGGGCGGGCAGCAACAGCGCGTCGCCATCGTCCGGGCGCTCGCGATGAAGCCCGACCTGCTGCTCCTCGACGAGGTGACGAGCGCGCTCGACCCCGAGCTCGTCGCCGAGGTCCTCAACGTCATCCGCGAGCTCGCCGTGTCCGGGATGACGATGGTCATCGCGACGCACGAGATGGGATTCGCGCGAGATATCGCCGACCGGATCTGCTTCCTCGATGACGGCCGGATCGTCGAGGAGGGACCACCCGACCGGGTGCTCACCGATCCCACGGAACCGCGGACGCGCCAGTTCCTCCAGCGGATCATCGAGGCTGGCAGGCTCTAGCCCGGCCACACCTGCGGCGCGCGTCCGTGGGGCGCCCCGTTCAGCGTCGGTCGGCGGGTCCCCGGGCAGCGTCGACGAACACGCTGAACAACCGCTCGAAGGCGCGTGGCGTCGACTCCTGGCGTTCGGGATGGCACTGCAGCGCGATCACGAACCGGCCATCCGCTGCCTCGAGACCTTCCACGAGATCGCCGGCGGGACTGCTCGCCCAGGCGTTGGCGACGAGACCCGGCGCGAGGTCCTCCCGCCGGACGGCCTGGTGGTGGTACGAGTTGACCCGAACGACCGCGGCGCCGATGTTGGTCGGCGACAGGATGCGCGCCAGGCGCGTCCCGGACGCGACACGGAGCGGATGCACGAGGGCCGGTCCCTTGCCCCAGCGAGGTCCCTGGTGACCGTCCACGTGCTGGAGCAGCGTCCCGCCAGAGAAGACGTTGATGGCCTCGAAGCCGCGACAGATCCCGAGCACGGGCCGGCCGCCCGCCTGCGACGCCTCCCACGCTTCCGCCTCCAGCGCGTCCCGATCCGGCTCGACCGTCGTCGAGCCGCGGTCCGGTCGCCCGTATCTCTCCGGATGGAGGTCGGCGCCGCCACTCAGGAGCAGCGCGTCCATCGTCCGGAATGCTTCCGCGCGCTCGCCGGCCGTGCTCGTCGCGTCGAGCACGATCGGCGTCCCGCCGTGCCGGCTGACGGCGGCGGCATAGAGCGCATTGCGGCGCTCGGACAGATCGGGATCCGGCTGGCGAGCGGCGACGGCAACCGTGACGACGACTCGCGGCGTGGGGTGGGACGACGACGATGGCATCGACGCCACGATAGCGCGACCCGCGCCGACGAGGTCAGCCCTCGATCGGGACGTCGCTCTCCTCGGGTTGCGCGGTGACTGCCGGCGCCGGGGTCGCAGCACCCGGCGGCAGGTTCTCGGGGTCGACGACGGTGCCCGGGATCAGCTGCAACTGCCAGCCGACCGCGACGTAGTCGGGCTTGTACGAGCCGGAGTCGGGGTCCAGGGACGGGTGGGCCACTCGGTTCCAGTACGCGATGCTCCGACCGTCGGTGCCGTAGAGGCGCGCGATCCTGCTCAGCGTGTCGCCACGGTGGACGGTGTAGACGAAGAAGGTCGGCTGTGGCGTCGGGGTCGGCCGGACGAACGATGGCGTCGGGGTGGGTCCGGCTGGTGTCGGTCGGACGATCGGCGTCGCGGCCGCTCCCTGGTCGGCGGGCGCACGGGCCGCGGGGTCCGGGACGCATCCTGCGACGACGACCAGGGCAAGGATGGCGATCGCCGGGACGCGGGTCCGCATATCGCTCAGGGTGACGGGTCGACGGACATCGTGGTGACGGCGCTCGCGACGGCCCCCGGCGCCTACGTCGGCGGCGTGGTCGCCGAATCGACCGGCGTCGGCTCCTGGAGCGAGAACTCGGCCGCGAGCGCGAGGCCCTCGGCGGCGGTCGCGATCCGGTCGCGGCCGCTTCGCTTCGCGACGAAACATGCGCGGTCGGCGGCGAGCAGGACCTCCCTCGCCGTCTGGCCATCGGCTGGGAACGTGGCGACGCCGATCGAGGCACTGACCGTCAGGTCGACGCTCACGACGGCCTGGCGAGCGCGTTCGGCAACCTGGAGCGCTCCGGCCTCCTCCGTATGCGGGAGAAGGAACGTGAACTCGTCGCCGCCATAACGGAACACGAGATCGGTGTCGCGGCCGGCGCCGACGAGCGCGGCCGCGATCCGGCGCAGCAGCGCGTCACCCGCCTGGTGGCCGCGTTCGTTGTTGACGAGCCGGAAGTCGTCGAGGTCGAGCATGATCAGGCTGAACGGCGTGTCCTCGCGGGCGCTCCGCTCGAGCCACTCCTGGAACGTCCCGTGGTTGAACAACCCGGTCAGGTCGTCGGTCCTGGCACGGATCTCGACCGCCTCGAACACCTCGGCGTTCTGGAGCGCGATCGACACCTGTGCGGCGAACAGCTGGGCGAGCTCGAACTCCTCGGCCGAGAAGGCGTTCGCGAGACCGAGCCGTTCGATGGTCAGAACGCCGACCGCGACGTCGCGACCGCGGAGCGGCACGACGATGAGACTGCCGTCGACCGCGCCGTTGTCCGTCCTGAACTGGTTGACCCGGGAATCGTTCCGCTCATCGCGGATCAGGAGCGGCTCGTTGTGCTCGACGACCCAGGTCGCGGCGCCGGTCTCGCCGGGCTCCCACGGCTCCATGTACGAGTCGGCATCCACGCCACGCGCCGTCAGTGGCGTGAGCAGCCCCGTGGCCGGATCGACCAGCTCGATCGCGACGTTGTCCGAGACGATCAGTCGTTCGAGGCGCTCGGTCACGCTCTCGAGGACGCTTCTCGCATCGAGCTTCGTCAGGATCGATTCGGTGATCTGGAGGAGCTCGCGCTGCCCGCGGAGCTGCTGTTCGAGGGCGAGCGTCTGCTCGCGAAGACGCTCGGTCGTGTCGGCGTTCGCCATCGCCTGCGCCGCGAAGCTCGCATAGATGACGAGGAGCCGCAGGTCGTCATCGGTGAACCGGTCGAGCCCGAGCTTCGACAGGACCAGCACGCCGAGGACCTTGTCGTCGAAGACCATCGGCGCGAGCAGCATCGACTCGTCGAGGTCGTCCTCCGTGCCGGGGATCGTCGAGGCCCGCGGGTCGGCGGCGGCATTGCCGAGCTTCTGGGCGATCCGGTTCTCCGCGACCCAGCCGGTGATGCCCTCGCCGAGCGCCAGCCGGAGCTGGTCGGGCGTCTCGTCGACGTATTCGCCGACCTGGCCGAGCATCGCGACCGGGATGAGGTCGCGGCCGATGAGCCGGTAGACGCGTGCGTTGTGGTAGTCGATGAGCTGGCGTAGCTCGCTCGCGATCGACCGACCGATGTCGTTGACGCTCGAGAGCCTGCTGAGCCGCGCACCGAGCTGCTGGATCGACTGGAGCTGTGCAGCCCACGTCGCCATCCGCTCGAAGTCCTGCGCTGCCCGGATCGCGACGCTGGCCTGCGTCGCTAGCGCGCCGACGGTGTCGAGCTCGTCCTCCGTCCAGTGATGTGGCCGGTCGTGGTAGATGTCGAGCATGCCGAGGAGGTCCGTGCCGTCGAGCAGCGGTGCCGTGCAAAGCGTGTCGAAGCCTTCCTGGACCACGGCCGCACGGACCGCCTCGGCCCGCGGGTCGTCCCGATAGCCGACGGCGAACATCGGCCGGCGCGCCACGATCGCGGCACTCGGCAGGCTCCGGGCGGGGATGTCGCGGATCTGGTCGAGGTAGACCGACGACAGGCCGCGGCTGACCTCGGCCACGACGTGCCCGTCGGCCCGCAGCAGGAGGACAGCGCCGCGGTCGCCCTCGAACAGCACCATCGCGTGGTCGACGAGACCGGACAGGATCCGGTCGAGATCGAGCCGTGAACCGATGTCGCTCGCGACGCGACTGAGCGCCTCCGCTCGATGGAGGAGATGCGCGACCTCGTCGGCACGCTGTGCGGCGGCGATCGACGCGCCGACGGCGTCGGCGACGACGCGCGCGACATCGATGTCCCGGCTCCCGAGCGAGCCCGGCGTCTCGCCGACGACCAGCAGTGCGCCCCACGGCTCACGGCCATCGGAGATCGCGACGGCCAGCTCGGGCCGACCGTCGGGCAGGATCGCGGGCGTCGTCTGGTCGGGCTCGTCAAGAAGCACGGCCGGCAGTGGCGTCCGACCGGTCGGCGGCCGGCTCGCCGCCATCGCGAGGGTCTTGCCGAGGACACCGTACCGAGTCGAGACGTCAGCCAGTCGGAATGGCCCGGCGACGTCGGCGCTGGCGACGGAACGTGGCACCAGCCGGTCGCCGCGCGCCTGCCAGACCGCGACGAGGTGATGGCCGTACGCGTCGCGGACCGTCCGAACGGCGGTCTCGAGCGCCTCGTCGGCGTCGGCAGAGCCTGTGATGGTGCGGATGACAGCGGACGCCACGGACAGGTCGAGATGGTTGCGCTCGGCATCGAGCGGATCGGCCCGCCCCTCGACCATGCCGCGCGTGGCCGTGCCGAAGCGCGCCGCCGCGGCGGGGTCGACGGTCCGTCGGCCGCCCCAGGTGCCCGACGAGAGTGTCGGGACGCCGTCCATGGCGCCGGTCTCGGCCGCTGCGAGGAATCGCTGGAGATCACCGAGCCGATAGCGGCGATCGCCGCGAGGATTGATCCGGTAGTAGCGCAGCCGACCGGCGTCGCTCCACGCTCGGATCGTGTTCGGATGCACGCCAAGCAGCCTGGCGGCCTTGGTGACCGAAAGGGTGGCGTCCGGTGGTCGTGGCGGAAGGGTCGTCGGCACTGTCTCGTCAGAGGAAATGTGAACTCAGCGCGTCGAGACTACCAATCTCACACTTCTTGCCAATAGGCCGATGGTCCCGCCGCTCGTCGCGCGTCGGCGACCACGTATCAGGCGCTCCGGTTCGCCGTCAGCCGAACGTAGACCAGCGTCGCGGCGACGGAGACGACTCCGATCGCGATGACTGCGGCGAGGGCGAAGAGAGGATCGCCGACGAGCCCCGGCCCCTGGCCGGAGCTGCGGGGGTCGCCACCCGCTGGCGGCGGGGTCGGCGATGCAGCGACGGCGGTCGCGGCGAACATGAGCCAGGCGGCGAGGCTCCCGACCGCCGCGAGGCCCCGCTTCACGCGATCGCCCCGATGACGGCCAGCAGTCCGGAGACCGCGATGAACGCCAACCCGGCGACCAGGCAGGCAGCGGCGATCAGCGGCCGACGTCGCCCGCCCTCGGTCAGGACGCGCATCGCCTCGTCGGGTTCGAGCGTCGTGAGGATGAGTGGTCGGCCTAGCCCGGCCGACATCCGCGGCGCGCCGGCTGGGTCGAGGCTGGGAACGCCGAGAACGTGGGCATGCTCGACGGACGACACCTGGTCGATCCGGAGGCGGACGGGAGTGGACGGCGCCGTCCCGGCCGGCACGCGGTCGGCGACGTCCGCCGCGGTCCCCACCGATTCCCGAGGGACGACGACGAGCCCCGCGTCCAGTGCGGTGTCGTCGACGGCGATCGCCTCGAGACCATCGCGAATCTCGAAATCGACCCGCTCGCGACGATCCTCGAAGACGTCCCATCCGCGCGCGGTTCGGAGTTGGAGCTGGGTCCGGCGAAAGACGAGCGGCCGATGCGCGTCGTCCTCGAACTCGTCCTCAGCGTCGATCCGGCCGCTCACGCGGACGTACCGGGCGGGACCCGTCGCCATCGCAAGCGCCTCGGCGATCGTCGCGGTCCGGGTCACCGCGAGCAGGCGGCCGACGCGATGTCTCGGTCCCTCGGTCCGTTGGACGAGGACGCCGGCAAGCAGCGCCGCGACGCCCGCGACGAGGGGGATCAGGGGGGACACGGCGGCGATGATACCCGCCGGACATGAAAGGGCCCGAAGGAACCTCCGCGGGACGTGGGCCTTGAGGCGATCTCAGCCGTTAGTCTCGCTCGGCCCCTTCGGGCTGGGTCGAATGGTGCGGTCCGCGAGCGGTCCGGTCAATCCACCTCATCCACGGAATCGCGGGCAGTTGAGACGGTTGTCCACAACGCGTCCACAGCGCGCGTCCAACGACGGTGGTCAACCGGCCTGCCGCCCGGTCGCGGGGTCCAGCGCGCTGACCTGCCCGGCGAAGCTCGTCAGGATCAGCCTGCCACCGACGAGTTCGGCGCCGGTGACGACATCGGAATGCGCCACGCGCCACGCGACGGTGCCGTCGGGTTCGATCGCGAAGGTCTCGAGCTCCGCGGCGACGACGACATGTGCCAGTCGGGGCGACCCGAGGAGTGCGTGGATCGGCGTGGCGGAGCGATGATCCCAGCGGCGTTCGCCGGTCGCCGTCTCGAGACCATACGTGTGGAAGCCGTAGGCACACACCAGCAGGCCTGCCGTGTCCCAGTGCAAACCGCGCGGGTCATCGCTGATGAGGGAGGCGAAGCGGACGGTCCATGCTCCCCGCGGCCCTTCGACCCGGAGCTCGGCGCGGCAGAGCGCGTCCGGGTCCGGCGACACGGACGGCCCGAGGTCGACCAGCGAGCCGCCCACCTCCGACAGTGCGAACACCTCCGCGGCCGACCCACTTCCGCCCCAGCGCCAGCGGGCTCGGAGCCCGCCCGGGTAAGTGACCGTCGCGTTGCGCGGTTCTGCCGTCACTCGCGCTGGGACGCCTGGGCAGTGGCGGCGTCGGGCGCCCTCGCCGCCCGCGCGGCGTCGTTCTCGGTCCGCGGCTCGGCGATCGGCGCGACCCTCGCGTCGGCGAGGTCGCGAAGCGTCGCAGGCGCGACCGCGAACACCGTCGTCGAGAGACCCGCCGCCGCCCACACGATGTCGTAGCTCTCGAGGTCGGGGTCCATGACGACGCGGACGGCGCCGGGCAACCCGATCGGTGGGACCCCACCGATGGCGAACCCCGTCAGGTCGTGGACCTCTCGGGCGGTCGCGCGCCGGATGTCGGGCGCGCTGGTGACTGCCGCAAGGCGACCCACGTCCACACGGTTGTGGCCGGCGACGAGGCACAGGACGGGTTCCGGCCCACCGTCCCGCGGGACGACGAACACGAGCGACTTGACGATCTGGCCGAGCTCCGCGCCGACGGCAGCGGCCGCCTCGACCGCCGTGTGCGTGGACTCGTCGAACGTCACGACGTCGAGCGTGACGCCCCGTGCCGCAGCGGCATCGACGACGCGCTGGACGGAGGGATGGACGCCGGCG
>JBJMNA010000027.1:0-16409 GCA_045804485.1 Chloroflexota bacterium | reverse complement strand
GTCGCGTACCGCCTCGGTCACGACGAGGGACTGGATCGACCGGGCGGCCTCGGTCATCGGCTCGGAGTTGGCGGTCGCGTCGAGGGTCGGGTCGAGCGCGAGGAGGGCAGCGAACCCTTCGGCAGCGTTGCGGGTCGGGACGACGACGACCGGGCGATCGGCCATCCCCGTGCATTGACGCGCTGCGAGGATGACGTTCGGATTGTTGGGGAGCACGATGACCTGCCGGGCGTCGACGGCGTTGATCGCGGCGAGCAGCTCGCCTGTGCTCGGGTTCGCGGTCTGGCCGCCCTGGACGACCGCCGCCACCCCGAAGTCGCGAAAGATCGCTGCGAGTCCATCGCCGGCGACCACGGCCACGACCGCGAGGGCCGGTGCGTCTGCCGTCGGGGCGTTCGGGACGCGTTGCTTCAACGCCGGATCTGCCGCTGGAGCCGCGCCGGTGAACTCGGCCGCGCGTGTCTCGCGGACGTCCCTGGCCTGGTTGTCGAGGTTCTCGATGCTGATGCGGCTGAGCGCGCCCTGGCTGAGGCCGTAGCCGACGACCTGGTCGGGGCGGTCGTTGTGGACATGGATCTTCAGCGCCCGGCTATCCCCTGCCACGAGGACGGACTGTCCGATCGACTCGAGATGGTCGCGGATCGCATCGACGTCGAGGCTTCCGGAGCCGTTCGGCTGGAGAAGGAACATCGTCTCGTAGCCGAATCCCTCATCGGCGTGCGCCACGAGCGTAGATGCCTTGACGCCCGCGCCGGTGTGGCCGCGGTCTTTCGCTGCGCTGGCAGGGGTTCGGCCGACGAGGTCGAGCAATGCGCCCTGGAACAACCGGTAGAGTCCCTGTCCGCCGGAGTCCACAACGCCGGCCTCGCGGAGGATCGCGAGCAGGGTGGGCGTCCTCGCGACCGACTTCTCGGCCGCGTCGAGCGTCGCCGTCAGGACCGTCTCGATGTCGTTGTCACGCTCGGCGGCCGCGACAGCCGCGTCCGCGGACTCGCGGATGACCGTCAGGATCGTCCCCTCGACGGGTTTCGCGACCGCGGCGTAGGCCGTCTTCGAGCCTTGCGAGAGCGCGTGGGCGAGATCGAGCCCGTTGAACCTGCTCTTGCCACCGAGCCCCTCCGCCATCCCGCGAAAGATCTGGCTGGTGATGACGCCCGAGTTGCCGCGCGCGCCCATCAGCGCGCCGAAACTGATCGCCGAGGCGACCCGATGGGCCGGTTGACCGGCGACGCCTTCGGCCTCCTCGAGCGCCGCCTTGACCGTCGCGAGCATGTTCGAGCCGGTGTCACCGTCGGGGACCGGGTAGACGTTGAGCGAGTTGATCTCGTCGACATGCGCCTCGAGGTTCGCGACAGCGGCGCGGAACGCCCGCAGCAGGCCGTCCCCGTCGCACGCGCGCCGGACCATCAGGCGACGTCCGTCCCGCTGTCGGCGAGGTCACGCGGGCCGATGACGTCCGACGTCGGATGCATCGCGGTCGGTGGCGCCGCACCCGGCCCGAACCGCAGTCCGCCGACATGGATGGTGACGCGGCCGACCTCGCGTTCGAGTGCGTGGCGGATCGAATAGCGGATGGCCGAGTCGACCTGCCGCGCGACCTCGGCGATCGGGACCCCGAACGAGACCGTCAGGTCGAGCTCGACGTCGATCGTCTCACCGAGTCGGATGGCGATGCCGGGTTGGACCAGCCCGAGCCGTCCGAGGAGCCGTTCATGGGGGCGTGCCGCGAACCCCGTGACGCCGTACGACCCGAGAGTCGCCGTCCGCACGAGGTCCGTCACGGCCTGTCGGGTGACGAACGATCGTCCGGACTTGGGTTCGGTCGGCACGCGGGCGAGGTCCTCCGGCGGGATGGGGATCGGCGTCGTCGTGGCGGTCGTCGCGAGGCCGTGTGCTATTCTACCGCTCCGTTCGCGCCCTTCCGGGCACGGACACCTCCATCACGACCACCTCTGAGGACCACGCATGGCCCGCTCCTGCGCGATCTGCGGCAAGGTATCGATGGGCGGCTTCAACCCGCAGTCGTCGGGGATGAACCGCGTTCGAGCCCACCGCCGGATGAAGCCGAACCTCCAGCCGCTCGTCATCGACCAGAAGGGTCAGCCGACGAAGTCACTCGTCTGCACCCGCTGCCGTCGAACGCTGCTGAAGTCCGCCAAGTAGCCTGACCGCCGTCGGCGGCGGTCCGACCCCAAGACGCAACTCCCCGACCGGTCGCCAGCGCGGCCGGTCTTTCGTGTGTCCCGACCGGCGTGCGTGGGGCGCGCAGGGCACATGCCTCAGACGCGACGGACTCAGGGCTCGCCGTCGAGCTTCTCGATCGGACGTCCGCGGTCGTCAACGAGGCGCCACGACACCCCGAGCTTCGCGTCCTCGCCGGCGAGGACCGCCTGGATCACCGCGTCGGTGGCGGCTTCGACGTCCTTTGCGCCGGCGGTCGCAGCCCTGATGTGTCGTTCGATCGCGAGCCGCGCAACGCCCGGGAGGCCGTGGGCGATCTCGGTCCGCGCGACGGCGTCCGCGCGCTCTGGGTCGATTCCGAGCCCCTCGAGCCGCTCGATGAGCTCTGTCGCCTTGCGCCGATCGAGCGGTCGCAGGTCGCGGATCCACTTCGGCTCGGGTGGTGGTGGCGGCGGCTCCGGTTCGGGCTCCGCTTCGGCTTTCGCGGCGCGCTTTGGACCCTTCGAGGGTCTCGTCTCTGGGGGCGCCTTCGCCATACGGTCGGCCAACGGCGACTCCACCGGGCCGTCGTCGCGCGCCTCCTCGATCGCCTCCTTCGCTGCGCCGAGCGATCCGAACGGCCCCCGCACGAGCGGCAACCCGAACTCGTTGGTCTGGGTCGTATCGACGATCACCCACGTCCCGGATTGGGGCTCGATCTGGAACCGGCCATCGCGCGTCTCCCACCGCCCGCCACCGAGCCGCTTGAGGGCCTCGTCCTTCGCCATCATCGAAGTATCCACGACCGCTCGAGACACTCGCGCACCGAGCGGGCAGCGGGACTAGGATGCGGAGATGAAGGGCGACCGCGTCGAGGCCATGGTGGACACCGGCCAGGGCGTCCAGACATTCGAGATCGTCGCCACCAAGGCCGGACGGCGGATCGAGGTCGTGACGAGCCGCGGCGTCGTCGAGGTCCGCGAGGTTACCCGCACGGGCGTTCCTGTACGCACCGGGCGGTTCATGGCGACCCGGCTCATCGCGCTCGTCGAGCATCCGGCCGCCGACGAGCGCGGCCGCGTCGAGATCAGCACCAGCCACCGCCTGCAGCCGCGGGAATGACGGGACGACCGTCCGCCTAGCGATCGGCCGTGTCGAGCCAGATCGTGAACGGGCCGTCGTTTATGAGCTCGACCGACATCTCGGCACCGAACCGGCCGGTTGCGACGGCCACGCCCAGCGACGCGAGCGTCGCCGCGAACCTGAGATAGAGCCGCTCGGCGAGGTCGGGCGTTGCCGCGCCGGTGAACCCCGGCCGGCGTCCCCGCCAGGTGTCCGCGAACAACGTGAACTGCGAGATGACAAGGGCCGCCCCACCGGTCTCGAGCAAGGAGCGGTTGGTCCGGCCCTCGTCGTCCCGAAAGATCCGCAGCTCCGCCACCTTGCGCGCGAGGTCGTCCGCGACAGACTCCGTGTCCGCGGGCGCGACCCCGACGAGGATGACGAGCCCCGGCCCGATCTCGCCGACGACCTCGCCGTCGACGCGGACAGCGGCGCCGGTCGTGCGCTGGAGCAGCGCCCTCACGGCGGTCCTGGCGGCGGGATGACCCCGTGCTTCGCGATGAATTCCTCACGCCACGCGTCGGCTGCGCGTTCGTAGTCCTCGCGCGCGGCGGTGTGCCGCTCGCGAACGAGCGACTCGGTGGAGGCTGGCACGAGGAGGTCGTAGTCGCGGATGCCGTCGGGGTTCATCTGGCCGTCACCGCGAAGCATCACGACGGGTACGCCGCCCGCCTCGATCTCGTCCATGAACGGCCGCGCGAGGTGCTTCGGCAGCGAGGTGAACATGACCATCCGATCGCGCGGGATGGGCGGCACGCCGTCGTTGAGCGTGTACTGGTAACCCTCGTCCGCGAGCGCCCGGATGAGCCGGATCTCGCGCGCCATGTCACGGCCTTTGACGAACAGCGCAGAGCCGACGACGAGGATGTCGACGCCGAGCCCGCCCGCGAATTCGGCGGTCTCGCGGTTGATCCCGCCGTCGACGTGGACCTCGGCGCCGAACGCCTTGTGGCTGAGCAGGTCGCGGGCCGCCAACAGCTTCTCGCTCGCGACGTCCTTCATGAACGACTGGCCGCCGAACCCCGGCTCGACCGTCATCACCAGCACGATGTCGAGCAGCTCGCGATAGGGCTCGAGCGCGGACAGCGGCGTGGCCGGCTTGACGGCAAGGCCGGCGGCGCGACCGGCCGCCCGGATCCGACGCAGCGTCGGGGCGATCTCCTCCTCGATCTCGACGTGGAAGGTGATCGAATCGCAGCCCGCCTCGAGGTATTCATCGAGATAGCGTCCCGGCTCGTCGACCATCAGGTGCGCATCGAACGGCAGCTCGGTCCGGGGCCGGAGATGCTTGATCGTCTTCGCGCCGAAGGTGAGGTTCGGGACGAAGTGCGCGTCCATGACGTCGAGGTGGATCCGGTCGGCGCCCGCCTTCTGGACGCGATGGACCGCGTATTGGAGGTTCGACAGGTCCGAATCGAGGATGCTCGCCGCGACCCGAGCGCGACCGTCGGCCACGACCTACTCCCCCACCCCGACCGGCGACGGCTCTTGGCTCCGTTCGCCGTGGAGGGCGGCCGCGCTTTCGGCGACCAGACGCGCACGGCGTCGGGCGACAGCCGGCGCCGGTGGTTCGCCCGCTCGCTCTGCCGCGAGCTGGCCGCACGCCGCGCCGACCTCCTGGCCTCGGTTCCGGCGGATCGTCGTCTCGATGCCGGCTGCGCGCAGCGTCGCGGCGAATGCCTCGATGACGGGCATCGGGCTGGCCGTCCACGGCGTATGCGCGACGGGGTTCATCGGGATGAGGTTGACGTGGGCGTGATCGCCTCGCAGCAGGTCGGCCATGCCCTCGGCGTCACGTTCGGTGTCATTCACGCCGGCGATCATCGTGACCTCGTAGCTGATCCGCCGGCCCGTGGCCGCGGAATGATCCCGGGCTGCCGCCACGACGTCGGCCACGGGCCAGCGGCGGTTCAGCGGCACCAGCACATCCCTTAGCGGGTCGCGCGCGGCGTGGAGCGAGACCGCCAGCGTGAACTGCGGTCCGAGGGCGGTCAGCCGGCGGATCCCGGGCACGACGCCGGAGGTGGACACGGTGATGTGCCGCGCGCCGAGTCCGAACCGTCGCGGGTCGTTGAGCGCCTCGATCGCCGCGAGTACGCGGTCGAGGTTGAGCAGCGGCTCGCCCATCCCCATGAACACGATGTTGGTCAGCCGCTTGCCGTCGGCGACGAGCCGGCGCGACGCGAAGCGGACCTGGTCGACGATCTCGGCGACCTCGAGATCGCGCCCGAATCCGAGCTCTCCCGTCGCGCAGAACGGGCAGCCGACGGCACAGCCGGCCTGGCTCGAGATGCACAGCGTGTGGCGTTCGCGCGACCCTGCCCGCACCGGGTAGTGCATGAGCACTGATTCGATGAGTGCGCCATCGGCCAGCCGGTGGAGCGCCTTCTCGGTCAGCCCCCCGTCGGTCTCGGTGATGTCTGTGTCCGCGACGGTGTCAAACGTGAAGTCGGCGTCGAGCGCTTCGCGGAGGGCGGCCGGGAGAGTCAGGAGCTCTTCTGTCGAGGCTGCCGTCCCGCCCCAGACCGCGTCCGCGATCTGGCGCGCGCGGTACGTCGGTTCGCCGCGGGCGGTGACCCACGCGGACAGAGAGTCGGGATCGAGGCCGGACAGGCCGGGTCGTAGATCGGTGGTCACGCTTCCGATGCTAGCGCAGTGGTCCCGATGATCCTTGGATGCCCGCGGAGGTACGCCTCCCAGGGCATGGCGTTGCCGCCGGCTGGCCGAACCTCGATCAACCTCAGCTCACGGTCGGCGGCGGCGAGACCGACCGGTCCGAAGACGCCGGGCGGACGGTCGGCGACGGACCCGACGCTCGCGCTGAGGACGCCCAGTCGGCCCTCCGCGGTGTCGACGAACGACCCGGGCCACGGCATGAATGCGCGTACTTCGCGCTCCAGGACGTCGGCACGTTTCCGGGGATCCATCCGACCGTCCTCGCGGGTGAGCGGGGCCGTCATGGTGCCGCCGGCGTCCGGCTGCGCCGCTGGCGTCAGCTCGCCGCCGATCCAGGGAGCCAGGCTCTCCTCGAGCAGGTCGCCGGCGACGGTCGTCAACGCCTCCTCGAGCCCGGGCGTCGTCTCGGATCCGTCGAGGGCGACGCGTCGCTGGGCGACGATCGGCCCCGTGTCGAGACCTTCGTCCATCCGCATGAGCGTGACTCCGGTCTCGGTGTCGCCCGCGAGGATGGCCGCCGGGATCGGGGTCGCACCGCGATGCCGCGGCAGGAGCGACGGGTGGAGGTTCAACGCGCCGTGTTCGAGGTCGAGCAGGGTGCCGGGGACGATCTGACCGTAGTCGGCGAGCACGAGGAGCTGCGGCCGGAGTGCGAATACGTCCGCGACCGCTTCCGCCGCGCGCAGCCGTTCGGGACGAAGGATGGTCGGCATGCCGAGCTGTGTTGCCTGGTCGTCGATGACAGTGTTCTTCAGCTGCTGCTTCCGACCTGCCGGCCGAGGCGGCGCGGTGACGACGCCGACGAGGTCCACGTCAGGATGCGCGGCGAGGCGCCGCAGCGCGTCGAGGCCGAATCCTCCGCTACCGAGGAAGACCGTCCGCACGCGCGGGGTGGAGGCCGTTCGGAGGACCGAGGCCGCTGCGCGGAGGCCATCGGTCCGAGGATTCACGCGAGGGCGCTCGTCGCCTCGCGGATCTCGGCGTCGTCCTCGTCGCCGGCGCCGACGGCCATGAGCTCGTCCATCGAATCGAGGTAGTCGATGTAGAGCTTGCCATCGAGATGGTCGAGCTCATGCTGCAACGCCCGACCGAGCAGCCCCGAGCCCGCGACCTTGATCTTCTGGCCGTGGCGGTCCTGGGCGACGACCCACACCCGCTCGCGACGCGTCACGTACGCGACGTAGCCCGGGATCGAGAGGCAGCCCTCGAGATCGCGGTCATCGCCCGTCGAGCGAACGATCTTCGGGTTGACCAGCTCGTAGAGCTGG
Source organism: Chloroflexota bacterium (assembly GCA_045804485.1). Taxonomy (GTDB): domain Bacteria; phylum Chloroflexota; class Limnocylindria; order Limnocylindrales; family CSP1-4; genus SPCO01. The sequence goes on along the minus strand of JBJMNA010000027.1, from coordinate 9,183 downwards.
CTTTCGACCTCGATGACGCAGGCCTGCATCGCCTCGCCGAGCTGGGGCGCAGCGAGACCGACGCCGGGCGCGTCGCGCATCGTGTGCGCGAGGTCGTCGAGCAGCTCGTGAAGGTACTTCCCGAAGCTGTCGACCGGCTTGCCCTTGAGCCGCAGGCGCGGGTCGCCGAGGAGGACGATCGGACGGACACTCATCGACGGAGTATAGGTTCGGGGATTCAGGCGGGCGGCGTGGTGTCGGGGGCGTCGTCGGTCTTCGGCGTGTAGGCGTCCGACTCGGGCGTCGCGGAGGTGGCGTCATGCGTGCCCATCGAGGCCCGGACGTCGGCGGCCCAGCTGCGCGACCGCGTCGCGAGCTTGCTGCTCGCCTCGGCCGTGGCGTCGCCGGCGCGCCGGACATACGGTGCGGCCTTCTCGGCGGCCTCGGCCGTGAACTCGGCGGCGCGGGCACCGAACTCGCGGACCGTCGGGGTCGCGCGGTCGGCCAGGTCGTCGACGGCGACACGGATCTGTTCGAGGATCGCGGTCGCGGTCGCGCCGGCGGATCCGCCGGCTGAGCTTGACGATCCGGACGCGCCGCTCGTGGACCCGGACGGTCCGTCGCTCGACGCGCCAGCGGCGTCAGAGCTGGTCCAGGTGAAGGTCTCGTCAGGGGTCGGCTGGTCGGGATTCGGCTGCTGGTCGGTCATCGTGGTGGCTCCTCGGATGGGGTCGTTACGCCAATCCTCGCACGAACCGGACAAGCGGGCATCTGCCGATGGTCACGATCACAGAAGCGACTCGGGATCGACGTCAACGGACCAGGGCGCGTCGATGCGACCGTCGAGGAGCTCGACCGGTTCGTCGCCCCGGAGCACGACGTTCCACCGCCAGCGGTCCGCTCGCCGGGCGATGTAGGCGGGTGCCGGACCCACGACGGTCACCGCCGCACCTCGTTCCGCGGCCCGGTCGCGAAGCCGGGTGGCCATCGATTCCGCCTCGTGTTGCGCAGCCGCCGGGTCCGCGAGACCGACAGTCAACTTCACGAGCCGGCCGAACGGCGGCGAGCCGAACCGCTCGCGCAGTCCCAGCTCGGCGTCGTAGAACGCGGTCCGATCGCCGCTCGCGGCGGCGGTGATGGCGGAGTGGTCCGGCTGATACGTCTGGAGGATCGCCCTCCCTGGTCGATCGCCGCGGCCCGCCCTGCCGATCGCCTGGACCAGGAGCTGGTAGGTGCGTTCCGCGGCGCGCTCGTCGGGCAAGTTGAGTGCGACGTCCGACGACACGACGCCGACGAGCGTGACGGATGGAATATCGAGGCCCTTCGCGACGAGGCTGGTGCCGACGAGCACGTCAAGGCGGCCGTCGCTGAACGCGTCGATGACCCGCTCGGCCGCGCCGCGGTGCTCGGCGACGTCCCGGTCCAGGCGTCCGACGCGCAGCCCGGGGAAGGTGTCGCGGACCTCGCGCTCGACCCGTTCCGTTCCGCCGCCGAGATACCGGATGCGCGGCGAGGCGCAGATCGGGCAGCGCGATGCGAGCGGCGTCGCGCGTCCGCAATGGTGGCAGCGCAACGTCGTGCCGGCCTGGTGATAGACGAGCGGACGTTCGCAGTCCGGACAGGCCTGGACGTGACCGCAGTCCCGGCACAGGACGATCGACGCCGTCCCGCGACGATTGAGGACAAGGATCGCCTGCTCCCCGCCGGCGGTATCCAGGGCCGCGAGCGCGGCGGTCAAGGTGCGTGAGAGCACCCCGCGTTGACCCGCTGCGAGCTCAGCGCGAAGGTCGACGATCTCGACCTCGGGCGCGGCTCCGACCGGGCGTGCGGGCAGGACGACGCGGTCGTAGTCGCCACGCCGTGCGAGCCCGACGCTCTCGACCGCGGGTGTTGCCGAGCCGAGCACGATCGCGGCGCCGGCGAGAGAGGCCAGCCGCAGCGCGACATCACGGGCCTGGATGCGCGGCGTTCGGTCGCTCTTGTATGCCGCGTCATGCTCCTCGTCGACGACGATGAGTCCGACGTCCGCGAGCGGCGCGAGGACGGCCAGACGCGTGCCGACGACGATGTCGACGTCGCCTGCCCGGATCCGTCGCCACTCGTCGGCGCGCTCTCCCTCCCCTAGCGCGGAATGGACGAGCGCTACCCGCGCATCGAGATCCGCCCGGAGTCGATCCACGAGCGGCAGCGCGAGTGCGATCTCCGGGACGAGGACGAGCGCCGGCCGGCCCGCCTCGAGCGTCGCGGCGATGGCCTCGACATAGATCGCCGTCTTGCCGCCGCCCGTGACGCCGTCGAGCAGAAGCGGTCGTGCGTCCCGTCCCGCGATCGCGTCGCGGATACGCCCGACCGCCTCCGCCTGTGCCGGCAGGAGGTCCGTCGCTGGCGGGCGCCCGCCGCGCCTGCCAACCGGCCGCGCCGCGAGCGGCCGACGCGGGCGCTCCCGCACCTCCGCGCCAGCAAGCCCTCGGCGGACGACGCCTGCGACCGCGCCACTGCCGTGCCGGCCGGACAGGTCCGCGCCCGGCGCTTCGCCTCCTGGACTGCCGGCAAGTTCGGCGAGGACGTCTGCCTGGCGCGAACCCAACGGCCGACCGTCCGGGGGCGCGCCGGCGGCGACCGTGCGGCCTGCCTCGGTGATCGTGATCCAGCGTTCGTAGCGCGGACCGGCGCCGGCCCCGAGAAGGGTCCACTCGAGGGTCAGGCGTCCGTTCCCCGCCAGCGCCCGCAGGCGACGCAGCAACCCAGCACGGCCGTCGGGCCCCGCGAGATCCCTCACGGGCCTAGGCCCTCGCTCCAACTGCCCGACGAGGTCGCGCGCGACTGCGTCATCCGGCGCGGTCACGTCTTCTCCGCGGGGCGTGAGCTCGGCGACGAGCTCGAGCCGCTCCAGCAGACCCGGCGGCAGCATGGCACGCAACACGAGCGCCGGCGGAGCCAGGTAGTGCGCGGCGATGGTGCGGGCCAGAGAGAGCGTCAACGGCGGCAGCAACGGTCCGTCGGCGCGGACACGCTCGACGATCGGCTTGAGATCCGGCCCAGCGGCGGCCGCCGGCTCGGCCTCGCCGAGGACGATCCCAAGCGCCTGCCGACGGCCGAACTCGACGAGCACGGCCTCGCCCGTCGCGAGATCGGCGAGGCTGTCTGGCACGAGATAGGTGTACGTCCGGTCACCGCCGCGTCCGGCTGCATCGACGGCGACGTCGACGGCCCGTCGTTCGGACGCCGCGACGACCTCGTCGCCCGGCCAGGCGCCGATCATCGCGACGCCGTCACGGCGAGCGCGGGTAGACCACGACCTGCCGATCCGGATGGCTCGCGTGCTCGGCAGCGATGATCTCGTCGATCCGCGCGGCGACCCGTTCGACCTGGCCGGTCTCGTTCGTCACGACGTAGTCGTAGTCCTCCTGGCGCGCCAGCTCGATCGCGGCGTTGCGCTGGCGGACTTCGAGCTCGTCCGCGGTCTCCGTCGCCCGGCTCCGCAGCCGCTGAAAGAGATCCTCCATCGACGGTGGGACGAGGAAGATGAGAAGAGCCCCGGGGACCTTCCCCTTGACCACCTGGGCACCTTGGACATCGATCTTCAGGATGACGTCACGGCCCGCCGTCAACCCCTCGTTCACCTGGCTTCGGGGCGTCCCATACCAGTTGCCGTGTACCTCGTTGGCCTCGAGGAACCCGCCCGCGGCCCGGAGCGCAGCGAATTCGTCTGCCGACAGGAAGTTGTAATCGACACCGTCGACCTCGCCGGGCCGCCGCGACCGCGTCGTGCATGTGACGACGTAGCGGTACTCCGGGTCGTGCGAGCGCAGCCGGAGGGCGTCGATGATGGTGTCCTTCCCCACCCCGCTCGGCCCCGAGATGATGACGAGCATCGCCCCAGGCGCGCCATCGACGCGTTCTGCGGGCTCGATCCGCCCCGTACCCGCGTCGCGCTCGACCGCCTCACTCATCGGACGACGGCCCGCAGCCCGTCGAGGACCGATTCGAGCTCGGGCGGGAGTGCCGCCGTCGCCCGGATCAGATGGCCGTCAGACGGAGACGTGAGCTCGAGCCGCCACGCGTGCAGGAACAGCCGGCCGAGACGGTCCGGACCACGGCGCGACGTGCCGGTCCCGTACACCGGGTCGCCGGCGATCGGGTGACCGATGGCCTCGAGGTGGACCCGGATCTGGTGCGTCCGCCCGGTGACCAGGTCGAGCTCGAGGAGCGTCCAGTCCGGGAACCGCTCGCGGACGCGATACCCGGTCACGGATGGCCGCCCGTCGTGGACGACCGCCATCTTCGTCCGGTGCTTCGGGTCGCGGCCGATCGGTGCCTCGATGCGCCCGACGGCCGCCGAGACGCTGCCCTGGACCAGGGCCAGGTAGGTCTTCTTGACGCGTCTCGCCTTGAGCTGCGCCATCACCGATGCCTGCGCAGCGTCATGCCGCGCGACGATGATCAGACCACTCGTGTCCCGATCGAGACGGTGGACGATGCCCGGCCGCTGGACGCCGGCGATGCCACCCCACGACTGCCCGTCGCCATGGGCGAGCAGCGCGTTGACGAGGGTGTCGTCGGCGTGTCCCGGCGCCGGGTGCACCACGAGGCCGGCAGGCTTGTCGATGATCAGCAGGTCCTCGTCCTCGTAGACGACGGAGAGCGCGATATCGGGCGCCGGCTGGAGGTCGAGCGCGACGGGCGCCGGGACGTCCAGGCGGAGCTCGGTCCCTGCGCCGACGACGGTATTCGCCCGGAGCGCGGCGCCATCGGCCGTCAGCCGGCCATCGGAGATGAGCTTCTGGACGTAGCTGCGCGACAGTCCGGTCGCGTCGGCGACGTAGCGGTCGACCCGGCCGTCCGAGCCGTCGGGCACCCGCAGGATGCGGACTCCCGGCGCCGACGTCGGGTCAACCATCCGCGGGCCGCTCGCCGAGGCGGGTGAGGACCGGGAAGAGAGCCGCGCCGACGAGAAGGAGGATCGAAAGCGTGATGGCCGAATCCGCGAGGTTGAAGGTGTAGAACCGCCAGTCGCCGATGCCGATGTCGATGAAGTCGACGACGTAGCCGAGCCGAAGCCTGTCGACGAGGTTCCCGACCGCGCCGCCGAGCAGGAGACCGAGAGCGACCGACATGTACAGGCTCCGTCCGGAGCGGCCATGGTACGCGACGATGAGCCCGATCACGCCCAGCGAGACGAGCCCGAACAGCACCGCGTTGTCGCGGAAGAGTCCGAACAATGCGCCTGAGTTCTGGCTGAGGATCAGCCGGACCCAGTCACCGACGACCTCGACGATCTCCCCGGGCGACACGTTCGCGACGAGCCACGCCTTGGCGATCTGGTCGAGCACGACGACGGTCGCCGCGATCCCGAAGAAGAGCGGCCAGTGCGCGCGCGGATGGACAGTTGCCGGGACGACCTCCGTGCCGGTCGCGACGCCCGGCCGGCCCTCGGTCACCCGCCCGCCCCAGCGGCGACGTCCGCGCGACGGCGGAGCGCGATCGTGACCCTGCCCGCGTCGAGGTCGACCTCGGCGGTCGGCGCATCGCCGGGCGGCTCGCCCTCCGAGAGCACGGCGAGCGTGTCCGCGGCGACCCCCGGCAGATGCTTCGCAAGCCCGTCTGCCACGGGCCGGACCCACAGGTCGATGCGGTCGTCGAGGGCGAGCTGCGCATCGCGTCGCAGGTCCTGGATCGCGCGCGCGAGCTCGCGGGCATCGCCCTCGGCGATGAGCTCGGGTGTCAGCGTCGTGTCGAGCACGCACACGAGCCCATCGTGGTGCGCGACGGCCGTCCCGGGCCGCGGTGTGGCCTGGATCTCGACCTCGTCCGGCCCGAGCCGCACGCCGGCGAGCGTGACGGAGCCGTCGGCCTCGAACGTGACGTCACCCGAGCGAGCAGCGGCCATGACGGCCGGGATCGCGGAACCAAGGCGCTTGCCGATCTTCGGCAGAAGCGGCTTGACCCGGCGCTCGACGAGACTCGACTCGTCGTCGATGACGACGACGGACTTCACGTTGATCTCGTCGGCGATGAGCTGGAGCAGCTCGTCGTCGACGCCGAGCCCACGGTCCGGCAGTGCGAGCCAGGCGGTCGCAAGCGGCTGCCGGATCCGGATGTGGGCAGTGCTGCGCAGCGTCCGGGCAAGCTCGACCGCACGCTGCGCGATGGCCATCCGTGCCTCGAGCGCCTCATCGCGACGGGGCGCGAGCTCGGCGGTCGGCCAGCTCGTGAGATGCACGCTGTCGGGGGAGTCGGCGTCGATCGCCGCCACGAGATTTCCGTACATCGATTCGGACAGGAACGGCAGGGTCGGTGCCAGCATCCGGGCGGTGGCGACGAGCGCCTCGTGGAGCGTCGCGAACGCCGCACGCTCGTCGACGGGATCGTCGGACCGTGAAAAGCGGCGCCGCGACAGTCGCAGGTACCAGGTGGACAGCCCGTCCAGAAAGGCCGACAGCGCACGCGTCGCGCCGAGCGCGTCGACATCGTGGAGCCGGGCCTCGACCGTCGCGGCGGTCCGCGCGGCCTGCGACAGGATCCAGCGATCGAGCACCGGGCGCTCCGCGACCTCGGGCGCCGGCTCGGCCGCGGGCGTCCAGCCAGCGAGCCGCGCGTAGGTCACGAAGAAGGCATAGACGTTCCAGAGCACGAGCAGCTCGCGTCGTGCCTCGTCCGCGGCGTGCCAGCCGAACAGGATGTTCTCCTCCGGCCGCGACTTCGCGAACATCCAGCGCATGACGTCCACGCCCATCCGGTCGGCAGCCTCGTCGAACTCGATCGCGTTGCCCCAGCTCTTGTGCATCTGCCGGCCGTCCTCGGCGAAAAGCAGCGCGTAGCCGAAGATCGTCTCGAACGGCGGCTCGCGGCGAAGGACCGTCGACATCGCGAGCATCGAGTAGAACCAGTTCCGGAACTGTCCCGGGAAGCTCTCGGTGATGAAGTCCGCCGGGAACCACTCGCGCCAGTACTCCGGGTCCTCGCGCAGGTGGAGCGTCGAGAACGGGACGATCCCGGCGTCGAGCCAGGGGTTGCCGACGTCGCGGATCCGCTCGACCGGAGCGCCGCAGCCCGGACAGGCGATCTTGACCGCGTCGACATACGGACGGTGCGGCGTGTGTCCTTCGAAGCTCTCCCAGCCGTCGACGGCGCGATCGCGGAGCTCCTCGCGGCCACCGATCACCTCGACCGTGCCGCAGGCCGCGCAGTCGTAGATCGGCAGCGCGAGCCCCCAGTAGCGCTTCTTCGAGATCATCCAGTCGTGCATGTTGCGGAGCCAGTCGAGCTCGCGCTCGTAGCCGAAGTCGGGGATCCAACGGATCTGGTCGACGACCTCCATGATCTGGTAGCGGAGGCTCGCGTCGACCTGTTCGGACGTGAGCGTGTCGCGCGGCTGGTCGTAGAGCGGACCCATGCTGATGTACCACTCGTCGACGAGACGGAAGACGAGCGGCGTGCCGCATCGCCAGCAGTGCGGGTAGCGGTGGGTGATCGTCTCGAGGCGGTAGAAGCGGTCCTCGCGCTTCAGGTGCTCGACGATCGGGTCGGTGACGTCGCGAACGTCGCGTCCGGTCAGGCTGCCGAAGCCGTCGACGAAGATGCCCCCTTCGTCGAGCGGCGCGACGACCGGCAGCCCGAGCGACTTCCCGAGCTGGAAGTCCTCGGCGCCGCAGCCCGGAGCGATGTGGACGATGCCGGTCCCCTCGTCCTCACCGACCTCCGTCCACGGCACCACGACGTGCTCGTATGGCACGTCCCGATCGGTCGCGAACGCCCTCCGGACGGCCGGCAGGTCGTCGAACGGTCCGGCATAGCGCCAGCCGACCATGTCGGCGCCGCTCACCTCCTCGAGCACCTCGAACGCACCGTCGAGCGCCGTCCTCAGCGTCCCCTTGGCGAGCCAGAACTGGTCGTCGCCCTGACGCACGCGGACGTATCGAAGCGATGAACCGACCGCCGCGGCGACGTTCGATGTGAGCGTCCAGGGCGTCGTCGTCCAGACGAGCAGCGTCTCGCCGGGTCGATCGAGCAGCGGGAAGCGGACCGTCAATCCCGGATCGTCGCGGTCCTGGTAGCCCTCGTTCATCTCGGTCTGGGAGATGCCGGTCCCACACCGCGCGCACCACGGCATCGTGTCGTGGCCCTTGTAGATCCAGCCGCGCCTGTGACACTCGGCCAGGAAGCCCCAGATGAGGTCGTTGTTCTCGTTGCTGAACGTGAAATAGCTTCCGCCCGTGTCGCGCATCCCGAGCCGCCCGACGAGCATCTCGACCGTGTCCGTCACGGGTCCCGCCGGTCCCTCGTATGTCGTCACCGCCGACGGGTCGGCGCCGAGCAGCTCGCCCAGCCTCCGGAGCTCGTGCGGGTCGTTCCAGTCCATCCACATCCCGAGCCGGATCGACTGCTCCGTCTGACGCGCGGCGTACGTCAGCACGCGCTGCTTGCAGAGGGTCACGAACTCCGCGATACCGAAGGCCTCGATGTCGCGCTTCGAGGTGAAGCCGAGGTCCCGCTCGACATTGACCTCGACCCACAGGCCCTGGCAGTCGAACCCGTTCTGGTAGCGCTCGTCCTCACCGAGCATCGCGTGGAAGCGCTGGTAGAGGTCCTTGTAGGTGCGGCCCCAGGCGTGATGGACGCCCATCGGGTTGTTCGCGGTGATCGGACCGTCGAGGAAGCTCCACTTCGGACCGCCCGCGTTCTGCGCACGGAGCCGAGCGAACGTCCGACGGTCACGCCATGCGTCGAGGAGCTCGTACTCCTGTGCGACGAAATCGGGCTTCGAGGTGACGGGTCGGAACATTCGGCCTCGTGGATCAGCGCTGGGTTGGATTCGCGCGGCTGGCGCGATGACTGCCGTGGCGGACAGCCAACGTCCACGTTTCGATGGGTCCGAGTATCCTACCCGCGATGCACGAACCTGAGGGCGCGCGACCGCGCCAGAGGTCGCCATTCGCGGCTGCCTTTCTCTCCCTCCTCTTTCCGGGCCTTGGTCAGCTGTACGCGGGCGCCCCGATGCGCGCGCTCGCGTTCGCGGCCGGGCCGATCCTCGCCATCGCGCTCGGTGCGGGGATGTTCCTGCGCATCGACCGGATCGCGCTTCTCGGCTTCCTCATCGACCCGACCGTCCTCGACGCCGTCTTCCTGGTCAATCTCGGCGTCCTGATCTACCGGCTGGTCGCGATCATCGACGCCTACAGCGTCGCGCAGTACCTGAACGAT
>JBJMNA010000026.1:0-6361 GCA_045804485.1 Chloroflexota bacterium | reverse complement strand
CGAGCTGTACTCGGAGGTGACGGCGGTCCTGCTCAATCCGAGCAAGAACCCCGGTCAGGACCTGCCGGGGTCTCTTGGTCAGGCGCAGCAGGCCGCCCAGCAGATCCCGACCCTCTTCGCGTTCGACCAGAGCGTCCTGCTCGTGTGGCCGCAGATCGTGGTCCTCGTCGGCCTGACTGTTGCCTGCTTCGCCCTCGCATACATCGCCTTTATGCGGCAGGAAGTCCGAGCGTAGGGAGGCGAACTCGGCCGCTCGCGGCTTCGCGGTACCAGGACGGATCAGCCTTCTCTGGCGACGACGCCGATGATCTCCTCGCCGTAGCGGTCGAGCTTCGTCGGACCGACGCCGGGCACGCGCCGGAGGTCGGCGATCGAGCGCGGTCGTCGTTCTGCGATCGCTTCGATGGTCGCGTCGTGGAACACGATGAACGGCGCGACGGCGTCGGCGCGGGCACGGGCCGTGCGCCAGGCACGGAGCGCGTTCGACAGCGGTGATCTGTCGGCCGGATCTGTCTTGCCGGCCCGGGCTTCCCGCCCGGGACCGACCGGGACGAGGGGTCGCGCACCGCCGGCAGGTGGGCGGACGAGCCCGTCGAGGAATCGTGACCGGCTCCGCCGCCCCTCGCGCCCCGACGTCCCGAGGCGGGACGTCGCCCACGACAGCCACAGGTAGCGTTTCGCCCGGGTGACGCCCACGTACAACAGCCGCCTCTCCTCGGCGATCTCGGCCGGTTCCTTCGCCTGCCGGATCGGCAGCGTGCCCTCCTCGAGCGCGGGCAGGAAGACGGCATCCCATTCGAGGCCCTTTGCGCGGTGGTAGGTGAGCAGCTCGACGCCGGCCGCCTCGCCACCGGCCTCGATCGCCGTTCGCCGGCTGATCTCGGCACGGAAGGCCCAAAGATCCGCTGCCGCGTCGTCGCGGACCATCCCGTCGGCGATCTCGAGCAACGTCATCACGGCGCCGTGTCGCTCGGCCGCGGTCTCGCCGTCGGGAACCGTGTCCCGGCGGACGCCGAGCTCACGTGCGAAGGCCGTCTCGAGTCGCTCGACCAGTGGCGTCTCGCTCTCGGTGCGGCCGAGGGCCTCAGCGACACGGATAGCCCGTCGCACCTCGGGTCGGGCGAAGAAACGCTCGCCGCGCACGTGGAACGGGATGCCGGCCGCTCCCAGCGCCGTCTCGAGCGCCGGCAGCTGCGCGTTGGTGCGGACAAGGACCGCGATGGCGCCGTGGGCCGTTCCGGCCGCAGCGAGCGCCCGGATCGCGGCGGTGACTCCGGCGAGCTCGGCCTCCTCCGTCGGGAACCCGCCGATCTCGGGGGCGGGCCCGGCCGACAGGCTCGCGACGAGCCGTTTGGGCGGTCGGGCGGCTGCGCCGGGTTCGCGCTCCGCGACGGACACCCGGCCGGCGGCGAGCACCTTGTTGGCGAGGTCGAGGACTTCCGGGGTCGAGCGATAGTTCGTCTCGAGCCGGACGACGCGCGCCGCTCGGTATCGGTCCTGGAAACCGGTCAGGTAGTCGCTCGTCGCTCCGGTGAACGTGTAGATCGTCTGGTCCTCATCGCCGACGACGGCCAGATCGTCGCGTCCGCCGAGCCACGCCTCCAGCAGAGCGGCCTGGAGAGGGTTGGTGTCCTGGAACTCGTCGACGGAGAACCAGCGATACCGGTCCCGCACCTCGAAGGCGATCGCCTCGTCACTCTCGATGAGCCCGATCGTGCTCTCGAGCATGTCCTCGAAGTCGATCCGGCCGGCCCGCCGCTTGGCGGTCTCGTAGCGGCGGTACAGGCCCGCCATCAGGTCCGGCGGCAGGGGAGCGTCGCGGTCCTCGGCGATCGCCCGTCCTTCGTAGTCCGCGGCGCCGATGCGTCGTGCCTTGGCCCACTCGATCTCGGCGGCGAGATCGCGGACAGCCAGATACCGATATCCACCCGGCAGCCCGGCCGCAAGTGGCGCCAGGATCGGCGCCTTGGAGGCGAGGATGGCCGGCGGGTCCGTGCCATGGACACGTGGCCAGAAATGACGGAGCTGACGAAGCGCCGCGGCATGGAACGTGGACGCAGCCACGCCCCTGTGGCCGAGTGCGGCCAGCCGCCCAGCCATCTCACCGGCGGCCTTGTCGGTGAACGTGACGACCAGCACGTCCCGCGGCCGGACCACCTCGGTCGCCAGCGCATACGCCACGCGGCGTGAGATGACCCGGGTCTTGCCGCTCCCTGCGCCGGCGAGGATGCACAGCGGCCCCGACGTGATCATGACGGCCTCGCGCTGGGCCGGATCGAGGTCGGTCAGCAGGTCGTCGGGGTGGGGGAGTGGCACCGGGACATCCTAGTCGCGGGCGCTGCACCCGCGGCTCACCCCGAGGCCCGTCAGTCCGGGGGCGAAGCCGGGATCGGGCGCCAGGCCAGGGGCCCGTTCGTCCCACTCGAGATGGGGCGCGCCTCTGTGCCGTCCGCGTTCGCGACGAACAGGCCACTCTCCATGTCGGTGAGCGCTGTGTAGGCCAGGTAGCGCCCGTCGGGGGACCATGTCAGTGCCGGCGCGAAGCCGAGACAGAAACACTCTCCGACATTGACGAGGCGACTCGGGCGGGCTCCCTCTGGATCGAGCAGGACCACATCGAGCGGTTTTGCGCCGTCCTGGATGTCGACCGCAGACGCGATATAGGCGATCGTGGAGCCGTCGGGGGACCAGCTCGGATCGGCGAGGATGACATCCTCCTTGGGGAGTGCCAGGGACCGCTTGTGTGAGCCGTCGCGATCGATCACCGACAGGGACGCCGGCCCGCGGTTGACGAACGCCAGACGACGGCCGTCGGGCGCCCAGGTGAGCCCGGTGACGAGACCCCGGCCACCCGTCTCGATCCGGGAGATCAGCCGCCCATCGTGAGGATCGATCACCCGGATCGCACGATCTTCGGCGACGGCAAGCTCGGTCCCATCGAGCGACCATGCCACGGGACAGTACGGGCATGTGATGGGCGTCGATGTCTGGCCGCTCGCGACGTCCACGATGGAAACGTCGAGGCCGGTGGCGATCGCGAGGTGCGAGCCATCGGGCGACCAGGACAGATCGGTCGCGTCTAGCAAGCCCGATCGTGGCAGTGGGATCGTGGCGAGTCCGCGCCCCGTCAGAGGGTCGACCTCGACGAGTCCACCACCGAGCTGGGTGGTGATCGGCCCGTTGCCGGGCAGCGGCCGCTCGACGAGCCCGGGTCGGATGATCATCGACCCCGCGACGGTGGCGACGACCAGGGAGACAGCGAGCGCGACCGCGGCGAACCCCAGCACCACGGTTCGGTGACCGAGGCCGAGGCGGACCGCCCAGCCCCGGCGCTGCGGGACGGCCGAGACCGCGACGATGATCCGCGAACGCATGTCCACGTCAGGGCCATCCGCCCGTTCGGCCAGCGCGCGCGCGATCAGGACGTCCGTGACCATCGAGCGTTCCGTGCTCATGCCTCTGCCTCCATCGCGCGCTCAAGGGCCCGCCGGGCGCTCCAGAGCCGTGATTTCGCTGTCCCGATCGGGATCCCGAGCTGGCGTGCCACCTCGGCCATCGGAAGGTCGTGAAGGTGATGGAGCACGAGGATCTGGCGATCCTCCAGGCGGAGCCGATCGAAGGCGGCCAGGAGCGATGCGGTCTCGAGCCTCGCCGCGGCGTTGTCGGTCGTGGGCAGCTCCATATCGGCGATGTCGATCTGACGAACGCGCCCCCGGTGCCGCAGCACGTCCCGACAGCGATTGAGGACGATCCGGTTCAGCCATGCGTCGAACCGATCCACGTCGCGAAGGGTCGGGAGGTTCCTCCAGGCCGACACGAATGCTTCCTGGGAGACCTCCTGCGCTTCGGCTTCGTTGCCGAGGATCGCCCGCGCCGTGCGGAGCGTCGCCTGGACCCGGGCCTGCACCAGTAGCCCGAATGCGACGTCGTCGCCGCGACGGGCGCGCTCGACCAGGGCATCGCCGGCGGTGTCGGGCAGGTCGATCGTGCCGGCGGACTCGCTCAGGGACATCGCTCGCTCTGTTCGTGCATCACACCTGATTGACGCTGGCGTCCGGTGTTCGGTTCAGTCGAAATCGTGCGTGATTCGAGTACGCTCCGGCTCATGGGATTGCACGGCAAGATGGTCCGACTGCGCACCGTCCAGCGTGCCGACGCACCGGCGCTTGCCGCGATCCTGGCCGAACCGTCGGTCGCGCGTTGGTGGGGGACGTTCGGCCTCGCTCGCGTCGAGAGGGATCTCACGGGTGGCGGCGATCCGGACGAGGAGGGGTTCGTGATCCTCGTCGACGGGCGCGTGGTCGGGTACATCCAGGCCGTCGAGGAGAACGAACCCGACTTCCGAAGTGTCGGCATCGACCTCTTCCTCTCGACGGCGAGCCAGGGCCGCGGGATCGGCCCGGACGCGATACGGACGCTCGCCGCGCACCTCATCGACGACCGCGGTCACCATCGCCTGACGATCGACCCGGCGGCCGATAACGAGGCCGCGATCCGTGCGTATGCGAAGGTCGGCTTCCGACCGGTCGGCGTCATGCGCGCGTACCAGCGGATGCCCGACGGGCGGCGGGTCGATGCCCTGATGATGGATCTGCTGGCGGAGGAATTCGTGCGCTGAGGCACGCCCACGCGGCGGAAACGGGCTTGCCAGCACGGAATCCATCGCTAGGATGGGGTCGCCCGTCACTGGCACCTCGCCGGTCGGGCGGTCATGGAGGCATCGCCCAGATGAGTGCACCACCAACGACGCGTCCCCAGGGCATCACGATCCTTGCCGTCCTCGCCGCCATCGGCGGCGTGCTCGGCCTGTTGGGCGGCTTTGGCGTCCTGTTCGCCGGTAGCGTGGTTTCCAGCGGCGCGGTGATGATCCTCGGCCTGTGCGCCCTCGCCTATGCCGCACTTCTCGTCGCGTTCGCGTATGGCGCGTGGACGATGCAGCCGTGGGCGTGGGCACTCGGCGTCGCGGTCGCGATCTTCGGCATCGTCGTCGCGATCCTGCAGATCGTCCTTGGCGGATCCACGATCTTCAGCCAGGCGCTCAGCATCGTCGTCGACGGTGTGATCCTGTACTACCTCAATCAGCCGAGCATCAAGTCGTTGTTCGGGCGCGCGTAAGCGCAGCTCGCGGGGTCGGGCCGGCGGATCGCGTGCCGTCCGCCGGCGTCCCGTTCCCTTCCTAGAACGGCGGCCAGGGGATCGCCGGCCAGTCCGGCGACGGATATGGGAACCGGCCTGAGGCGAGTAGGGCGTCGGTTCGCCTGACGGTCGCGCGCACCTCGACCCTCGACAGCAGCTCGCCGAGCGCGTCGCCGAGCTCGGCGTCGAGCGCGGCGCGAACCCGTTCGATGCCGGCGATCTCGTCGGCGGTGAGCGACTTCCCGCGCCAGCCCCAGAGGACCGTGCGGAGCTTGGGCACGGGCGAGAACGTCACTCCATGGTCCACGCCGTACACGTGGCTGCCGCCGGCGACCGGCAGGATGTGGCCGCCCTTCCGGTCCGTGTTGTTCATGATCGCGTCGAGGATCGCCATCGTGCGGAGGCGAGGATCGTTCTCGACCACCATCGCGACGACGTCGACATCCGGATCGGCGTCGATGAAGGCCTGGACCATCCCCTCGCCGAACGGCCCCTCGCGCAGAATCGTCGGAGGGACGATCCCCCAACCGGACGCCTCGGACACGTGCCAGGCCGCCACCTCGCGATGCGCGAGCGTGCCGTCCGGGAAATCGTCGAGCGGCCGCTCGCCGAGGATGGGCTTGTAGATCGCGTCCATCACCTGCGTCTCGCCCGGATCGGGACACGGCCGGGTCACGGTGACGAGCATCGCGTTGTTCGACGACGCGACGATCCGGCCGACGATGTCGAGGTCTCCCTCGCGCAGCACCTCGAGCGACGTCCCCCGATCGATCACCGACGGACCGTTTAGTTGACGTAGTGGCCGTTGCGCCGCGGGCAGATGTGCCCCTGCGGGTCGAGCGGTGCCCCGCACAGCGGACAGGGCGGGCGACCGGCCGCGATGATCCGCGTCGCGCGAGCCACGAACGACCGGGCGGCATCGGCCGACATCCGGACGCGAAGCAGGTCGGGCCCGTCTTCGTCTTCGTCGTCATCCTCGTCGGGGTCGATCGGCTCGCCGTCCTCGGACTGTGCCCGCGCCTCGACGAGGACGAGCTCATCGTCGACGTCCCAACCGAGCGTCAGCGACCCAGCGCGGAACGCCTCGTTGATCGGCTCGTCGAGCGGACCCGTGTCGTCGACCACCGTGGTCGCGTCATCGGCCGCGGCATCCACGCCCCGTCGCTCGAGCTCCGAGAGAAGGTCGCCCAAGCGATCCGCGAGGACCGCGACCTGGACCTTCTCG
>JBJMNA010000025.1:0-3168 GCA_045804485.1 Chloroflexota bacterium | reverse complement strand
GATCGGTCTCGTCGGGCACGACGACGGGATCGACCGGCGGGACCCATGGGACGCCTTCCTCGGCGGCGATGATCGGGTCGAACGTCTCGTCCTCTGTCAGCTCACCATCCACGAGCGACTCGACGCTGACGGTGTCACGCGGGACGACGCCGCCAGTCGGGTCGACCCCGGCGTCGAGATAGCCGAGCTCGCGTTCGCGACCCGTCAAGGGGTCGCCGCCCGCTTCCGGGACTTCCGCGACATCGTCGATCGAGAATGCCGCTCGCGTGTCGCCGGCCGGTGGCTCGCCGCCCAGCTGCAGAAGGAGATCGGCGATCTCGGGATCGGCCGGATCGAGTTGATCCGTCTCGCGTGTCTGTCGCGACCGTGTCATGGGTTGCCTCCGGGGCCGTTCGAACCGTTCAGGGCTATCCTTCCCGAGCCATGACTGCACGTGACCTCATCGATCTCGCGCCATCCATCGAAAAGGCATTTCTCGTCGCCGTCGACACCGGCTCCGACGACGGGTGGACGGCCGAGGATTCGCTGACGGAGCTCGCGAATCTCGCGACGACGGCGGGCGCCGATGTGGTCGGCGCCGAATGGCAGAACCGTCGCCACGTGGACCCCAACTGGTATGTCGGGAAGGGCAAGGCGGAAGAGCTCGTCGCGGCCAAGCGCGAGACCGGGTTCGACCTCCTGATCGCCGACGACGAGTTGTCCCCCGCGCAGCAGCGCGCCCTCGAGGGCGTCCTCAATGTCAAGGTCATCGATCGGAGTCGGCTGATCCTCGACATCTTCGCGCTCCATGCCCAGACACACGAAGGCCGCCTCCAGGTCGAGCTTGCACAGCTCGAATACCAGCTGCCTCGCCTGACACGGCTGTGGACCCACCTGTCCCGGACCCAGGGCGGGATCGGGTCGCGCGGCCCCGGCGAGAGCCAGCTCGAGACCGACCGGCGCATCATCCGGACGCGCATCTCGAAGATGAAGGAGCGCGTCGAGCAGGTCCGCCAGCAGCGCGAGACCGCAGCGCGCGGACGCGACCGGCGGCTGTGGCCGACCGTCGGCATCGTCGGCTACACGAACGCCGGGAAGTCAACGTTGCTCAACGCGCTCGTCGGTTCGGACGTGGCACACGCGGAAGACAAGCTGTTCGCGACGCTCGATCCCACGAGCCGCCAAGTGAAGCTGGGCGATGGCCAGACGGCGATCGTCACCGACACCGTCGGCTTCATCCACAAGCTGCCGCACCAGCTCGTCGACGCCTTCCGGGCGACGCTCGAGGAGGTCAACCGTGCGGACGTCCTGGTCGAGGTCGTCGACGCCTCGGATGAGCACTTCGAGGAGCACCGCGCGACCGTCCAGACCGTCCTGGACGAGCTCGGGGCCGGCGAGAAGCCGCGCCTGCTCGCATTCAACAAGGCGGATCTCCTTGATGCGGCGGCACGCGACGAGGCGACGCCCGCGCCGGCCATCGCGGGCGCCGTGTTCGTGTCCGCGCTCACCGGCTACGGGATGGAGACGCTCCGGGCGGAGATCGCGGCACTGCTCGCGTCGCTCTGGGTCGACGTCGACGTCTGCCTTCCGTATGCCGCCGGCGAGCTGCTCGCGCGCGTTCGCGAGCGAGGCACGATCGAGCTCGAATACGGCGAGCGCGAGGTCCGCGTCTTCGGGCGCGTCTCGCCGCCACTCGCCGGAGAGCTCCAGGCCGTAGCAGCTCGCTGGGCGGCAGCGACGATGGAGGACGCCGCCGCGACCGAGGCGCTCGAGATCGCGACGACGCCCGAGCGATGACGTCGCCCGTCCGTGCGGCGGGGTGGGGGACCGCCGCCGACGGGTCGGTCGTGACCTGGACGATCTCGCAGGGCCGTCGCGGGCGCCGCTGGCGCGAGGTCGTCGCCCACGGTGACGCCGTCGTCCACGCACTCCTCCTCGAGACGGGGTCCGACGGCCGCTTCAGCCACATGGAGCTTGCACGGGCCGACGGTCTCTGGACGTTCCATCCCGAGGGTGATGGCACGCTTCACGGGAATCGCGTGGACCGAAGCGAGGCCGGCGTCCGCCATGTCGAGGGATGGTCGTTCGGACCGGACGATGTCCTCGTTCTCGAGGGCTCGCCCGTCGGGGTCGCCGCGGCGGTCCATCGCTGGCGCGACGCACTCGCTGTCGGTGCGTCGGTCGGCGTCGGTGGGGTGGCCATCGGTCGCGATGGCGCGCTTCGACGCGAGGACTCGATCGTCGTCAAGCGACTCGACGTCAGGCGCTGGCGGATCGGTGACGGGCAGCCGTTCGAGGTCGACGAGGACGGCGCTCCGATCCTTGTCGACGGCCAGCGACGTCCGCTCGAGGTCTCCTGAACGCCGGATCCGTGGATAGCGTGTGGAGAAGGACTCGAGATAGCGGGCCGTTCGCCGAAAACTCGTGGATAACCCTGTATCCGGCGTCCGAGCCGTCGGCTATCGTTGGCCTTGCTCGAAGGGGCCTTGGACCGAAAGCAGTGTCGCGGATGCAAATCAGCGGCGTTGACTACGGACCAGCGGTTCCTTCGGGCGTTTCTCTTTGTGCCGAGCGAAACCGGGTGTCGCGCCGCCGGTGATCTCCATCCCCGATCTTGAACCCGCGGCGATCCGTGCCGCGCATGCCGGGATCGATCCTGTCTTCACCCACTCTCCGCAGTACATCCACGAGGGCCTGTCGCGCCGTCTCGGCGTACCGGTCATCGTGAAGGTCGAGACGGCCAACCCGATCCGCTCCTTCAAGGGCCGCGGAACCTGGACGGCGGTGTCCGCGCTGGCGGGGGAGGGGAGGATCGCGCCGGATCGGCCGGTGGTGTGCGCGTCGGCGGGCAACTTCGGGCAGGGCGTCGCGTATGCCGCACGGGCGCTCGGGATCTCGGCTGTCGTGTTCACCTCGGTCAACGCGAACCCGGGCAAGATCGCCCGCATGCGCGCGCTCGGAGCGGAGGTCATCTCGGTCGGCGACGACTTCGATGCGGCTCGTGCGGCCTCGGAGGCGCACGTCGCGGAGCATGGCGGCGAGTTGCTGGTCGACGGCGACGACGTCCGCATCGCGACCGGCGCCGGAACGCTCGCGGTCGAGCTCACGGACGCAGTCGCGGCGGGCCATCTCCCGCCTCTCGCAGTCATCTCCGTCCCGGTCGGCAATGGCGCGCTCATCAACGGCGTC
>JBJMNA010000024.1:0-3977 GCA_045804485.1 Chloroflexota bacterium | reverse complement strand
CTCGACCTGGAGGCCGCGTCGTCCAGCGGAGACGAAGATCGATTCGAGCTCGAGCGCGGCGGCATCGATGACGACCCGGATGGGCCGTCGCGACCCGAGCGGGCTGATCCCGCCCACGACGAAGCCTGTGGCACGTTCCGCCTCCGCCGGGTCCGCCATGACCGCTCGCCGCGCACCCACCGCGTCGGCCAGGCGCTTGAGATCAAGCTCTCGCGCGACCGGCACGACGGCCAGGACGAGACGTCCGTCGACCGACGCGGCGAGCGTCTTATGGATGCGCGCCGGGTCGATCCCGAGCGCCGCGGCCGCGTCGAGGCCGTACGCCGGACGCCGATCGCGGTCGCGGCCATGGCGGTCCGGCGGCTCGTACTCGTGGACGCGGTGCTCGACGCCCGCCCGGGCGATGAGGTCGAGCGCGCGCGTTCCGGTTGCCGCCACGGCCCGATGCTAGCGATTTCGGCTATGCTCGCGTCGGTTTCGTCCCCGTCCGCGTCCATCGACGCGCGGTGATCGAGCCGCCGTCGCGCTCCTCGTCGGTGCCCGCGGCGGGCCACATCTCAGGAGCGACTGCTTGACCTTCGATTCACTCGGCCTGTCGGCCGACCTCGTGCGCATGGTCGCCGAGGAGGGGTATGAGACCCCGACCCCCGTCCAGGCGGCGGCGATCCCGCTCGTTCTCGCCGGCCGCGACGTCCTCGCCGCGGCCCAGACCGGGACCGGCAAGACGGCGGCTTTCGTGCTGCCGATCCTCGACCGGCTGCGCGGCCACGCCAACACCAGCTTCTCGCCGGCGCGGCATCCCGTGCGGGTGCTCATCCTGGTGCCCACGCGCGAGCTCGCGATGCAGGTCGACGAGAGTGTCCGGACATACGGCCGCACGGTCCCGCTTCGGTCGACCGTCGTCTACGGCGGGATCCCGATGGACCCACAGATCAAGGCGCTGCGCGACGGCGTGGAGATCCTCGTCGCGACGCCCGGGCGCCTGCTCGACCTCGTCGGCCAGCGGGTCGCCAACCTCGGGCAGGTCGAGGTCCTCGTGCTCGACGAGGCCGACCGGATGCTCGACATGGGCTTCCTGCCGGACATCCAGCGGATCATCGCGCTGCTGCCACCGAAGCGTCAGAACCTGATGTTCTCGGCGACGTTCTCCGACGACATCCGGCGGCTCTCGGGCGGGATCCTGCGCGATCCCGAGACCGTCGAGGTCGCACCGCGGAACACGGCCGCCGAGGCCGTCCGTCAGCTCGTCTACCCCGTCGACCGCGACCGCAAGGAGGCGCTCCTCGCGCACCTCATCCGCAAGGACGACCTGCGCCAGGTCCTCGTGTTCACGCGCACGAAGCTCGCGGCCACGCGGCTGGCCAACCGGCTCGACCGGGAGGGCCTCGACGCCGTCGCCATCCATTCCGACCGCTCACAGCCGGAGCGGACGCGCGCTCTCGAGGGGTTCAAGTCGGGCGACATCCGCGTGCTCGTCGCGACCGATGTCGCGGCCCGCGGTCTCGACATCGAGGACCTGCCGGTCGTCGTGAACTTCGAGCTGCCGTGGAACCCGCAGGACTACATCCACCGCATCGGCCGGACCGGGCGTGCGGGCGCGACCGGGGAGGCCATCTCGCTCGTCTGCATCGACGAGACGGACCTGCTGCGTGGCGTGCAACGGATGCTCCGCCACGCCATCCCGTGGACCGTCGAGGACGGGTTCATCCCCGACCGCGATGCCGAGCCGCGACCGCTGGGCATGCGAGCCGGACATGCCAGGACGAGCCCGGATCACCACGCGCACCGGAAGCCGGTCCGTCGCCGCGCCGGCGCCGGGAGCGCTCGCGGCTAGACCGCTCTGACCGCCGTGTCGGTCAATTCCCGCCGTCCTCGTCGACGGCGGCTCCCGGGAAGAAGAACCCGAGACTGATGTCGGCACGGATCCGATCCACGGTGTATCGGTTGACCAGCGCGTGGTCGCCGGCCGCGATGCCGACCTCCGGATGCTCGCGCACGGACAGCCGAACGTCGCGCAGCAGCAGGAACTCGCCGGACGGGCGGGTCAAGGCTCGTCCGGGGTCGAACCCCGGCAGCGTCGCGAGCTCGCCCTCGACCGTGTACGGCCCCGCCTCGAGATGGATGTGATGCCAGGCTGCATGGACGGGGATCCCCGGGTCGTCATCTCCGACCGCGACGAGGACGTCGTCATTCGGGATCGCCATCGACCCGGCGGCCGATGGTGCCCGGTCGTCGAGACCCTGCCAGGCCGCCCCGTCGAGACGAAGCGACCCGCCGTCCTCGAGGGCGTCGCGCAGCGCGCCAGGACGCGCGAGGACGCCGCTCGCCATGCCGGCGCTCGTGTACGCGTTCACCTGGATCGCCATCGACTGTTCCCCCGGTCGGTCGCGACAGTCTCCGTCACGCGTCGGACCGGCGCCAGACCCATCGGTACCGACCGGTTCCACTGCTGGTACCGGTCGAGCGGCGGTCAGGGGACGTCCGCGCAGGACAGGCAGTCGGGTTGCGGCTCGAATGCGAGCTTGAGCAGTGACGCGAGGACGACGCCGGGATCGGACCGGCTCTGGTTGGTGAGGACGGCGATCCCGATGCGTTCCTGGGGCAGCCAGCGGACGACCGCGCGCGCCCCCAGGAACCGCCCCGAGTGGCCGAGGGTCGGGTGCCCACCGATGACGATCGACTGGACGCCGAGGCCGTACGGGATGCGCGGCTTGTAGGTCGCCGTCCGTGTGACTTCGCCGACCATCGCATCGCGGGCGTCACGAGGCAGCGCGTCGCCGCCATACAGCGCGGCCGCCCAGTGGACGAGGTCGGATGCGGTCGTGGCGATCGAGCCGGCTCCGCCCGCTGCAGTCACGACCGAGGTGAACGGCACCATCGCCGTCCCGTCCGACAGTGGGATCGGGGGAAGCTTGGGGCCGGTGCCGAGGAACCGGTAGCCGTGCGCGACGGGTCCCGTCCACGGCTTGTCCGGCTGCTGGTAGTAGGTGTCGCCGAGCCCGAGTGGCTCGAAGAAACGCTCGTGCAGCTGGTCCGCCAGCGGCGCACCGCCGACGGCTTCGTCGAGCATGCCGAGCACGAGGTAGTTCGTGTTGGAGTAGTGCCACTCGAGGCCGGGCTTCGCGAAGGGCTTGCCGAGGTATCTGAGCGATCGCGCGGCGTCCCACACGCGGGAGGGCTTGCTGAGGAGGGCGTGGTCGATGCCTGCGCCGAAGTAGTAGTCGCGCAGTCCGCTCGTGTGGTCGAGCAGCTCGCGGACCGTGATGGCCGGATCGATCGGCAATGTCGGCAGGTAGCTCTTCGCGGCGCCATCGAGCGACAGCGCGCCGTCCGCCACGAGGGCGAGGGTGAGGGCCGCCGTGAACGTCTTCGAGACGCTCGCCACCGGGAACGAGGTGTCCGGCGTCACGAGCCGATGGGTCGCGACATCGGCGTCGCCGGCGGTGCCACGCCAGATCGAGCCGTCCGCGAAGACGATCGCGGCCGACATCCCGGGGATCCCGTACTTGGCGCGCAGCCGCTCGAGACGCGCATCGAGCGCCTCGCGCAACAGCGGCGTCGCGCTCGGGCTCCCGAGGCGGCGCGGTGGGAGCGTCCCCGGCGGGAGCGTCCCCGACGGGACGGGCTGCCCGACGGGCGTGACGCTCGGCGATGGCGACGCCACGGACCGCGCGGATGGCGTCGGGCCCGACGTGGCGACCGGTGACGCCGCCAGCGATGCGACGGGCGTGGCGGACGGCGCGGGCGTCGACCTGATCGCGGTCGGTGCCGAGGACGGATCGAAGCGTGGCGACATCAACCAGCCACCGACCGCGACGCTCAGCACCACCAGCGCGACCAGGACCCGCCGGGCGGCGTGGTTCATGAGGGTCGACCAGACGGCATGTCGCCCGCACCATAGCGCGACCCGGTCACCTGTACCATCGAGCCGTGACCCAGACGACCGATGCCGCGTCCCTGCTCCGCTCGGTCGGCCT
>JBJMNA010000023.1:0-6508 GCA_045804485.1 Chloroflexota bacterium | reverse complement strand
GCGGGTCGTCGAGACCGGCAAGATGCTCCAGCTCGAACCGATGTCAGCCCTCGAGCGGCGCTGGATCCACCTGTCGCTGCGCGACAATCCCGGGGTCGCGACCCAGTCGATCGGCGAGGAGCCGAACCGCCGGGTCGTTCTCGTCCCGCGCAGCCAGGGCTGATACCTCGTCAGACCCGCCTCGTCGGCGCGACGGCCGACCAGCGTCAGGGCGCCTCGCCTGGGCCGGCGCCCTGGATCCCGCGCCAGATCATCGGCGCGGTCATCGGCACGCTCCGGAACCTGACGCCGGTCGCCGCGGCGATCGCATTCGCGACGGCGGCCGCCGCGCCACAGACCGGACCCTCGCCGATCCCCCGCGCACCGTACGGGCCGTCCGCTGACGGGACCTCGACGATGATGGTCTCGAAGTCGGGGACGTCGGGTGCCTGGGGCAGCGCGTAGTCGAGGAAGGTCCCCGTCAGAAGCTGGCCGTTGTCGTCGAAGAGCATCGCCTCGTGCAGCGCCCAGCCGAGGCCCTGCGTGGCGCCGCCGTGGAGCTGGTCCTCGATCATCGCGGGGTTGATCGCGCGGCCCACATCCTGCGCGATGACGTAGCCGAGGATCGTGACCTCGCCGGTCTCGGGATCGACCCGGACGTGGACAAGATGCGCGGACGTCAACGGGGCAAGGTCGGGCGGGACGGACCCTGCGTGACCCTCGAGCGGCTCGAACTCGCCGGTGAACCCGTCGAGCCGTTTCCCGATCTCGGCCAGCGTCAGCCGCCGATCGGGCGTCCCCCGGGGCTGGACGGCGCCATCGACGAGCTCGAGGTCCGCGACGTCGATCTCGAGGACCTGGGAGGCATAGGCAAGGATCTTCTCGCGAAGCGCGGCCGTCGCCTGGACGACCGCGCGCCCGGTCGAGTAGGTGATCACGCTGCCGCCGCTCATCGGTGATCGCGGCGCGGCGGACGTGTCGACCGATGCGACCGAGACGTCGTCGGCGGCGAGCCCGAGGCCTTCGGCGACGAGCGTGGCGAACCCTGTCGCGGTCCCCGAGATGTCGACGACGCCCGTCACGACCGCGATCCGGCCATCGGCCTCGAGGCGGCAGATCGCCGATGCCGGTTGGCGGCTCCCTGGCCAGGCCCCGACCGCCAGCCCGACGCCCTCACACGGCGGGAGCGAGTGACGGCCCTGCCACGTCGGATGCGCCGCCAGTCGAGCGAGGCACTCGTCCAGCCCGATCCCGCCCCAGCGCGTGCCGTCAGCCATCTGGTCGTCGGCCGCGACGAGGTTGCGCCGGCGAAGCTCGATCGGGTCGCGGTCGAGACGCCCGGCCAGCTCGTCGATCACCTGTTCGAGCGCGAAGGTCGTCTGGGGAGCGCCGGGCGCCCGATACGCACCGGTCGCAACGCGGTTGGTCTCGACGCCGTAGGCGGCGACCTCGTGAGCGCGCCAGCGGTACGGGCCGACCGACAGGATCGCCGCGATACCCTCGATGCTGCCCTCCGAGAAGCCGCCGGTCTCGAACCGCAGCCGCGCCCGGAGTCCAAGGAGAGTGCCGTCGCGCGATGCACCGGCCGTGAGCTCGAGGATCCCGGCAGGAGCCGGGTTCGCCATGCGGAAGTCCTCGTTCCGCGTCAGCTCGACGCGGACCGGGCGCCGAAGGACGAGGGTCGCGGCGGCGGCGAGCGGATCGACGATCATCGACTTCCCGCCGAATCCGCCACCGAGCGTCGCGCCGGTGACGCGGACGCGAGCGATCGGCAAGCCGAACAGTTTTGCGAGCTCCGACCGGGTCCAGAACGTGCCCTGCGTCGCACTCGTGACATGGAGTGCGCCGTCGGGATCGATCTCGGCGTTCGCGACCTGCGGTTCGATATAGCCTTGGTGGACCCAGCTCGTGCTGAACCGGCCGCTGACCACGACGTCGCTCGCGCCGAGTGCCGCCTCGACGTCGCCGCGCTTGTAGCCGGTCCGGCCCGCGACGTTCGGGGACAGGGTCTCGGTGGGCATGAACTCCTCGGAGCCACCGCCGACCCCGGCATGCTGCGACTCGGCTGTCGCGTCGGCCTGGTCGAGCACCCACTCGACGCGCGCGAGCGGCGCGTCCGGCGTCATCGCGCCGTCGAGGTCGACAACAGGGTCGAGGAGCGTGGACTCGACGACGACCGACGCGGCTCCATCAGCCGCGGCCTCTGGCGTCTCGGCGATGACGAGGGCGACCGGCTGGCCGGCCCACAGGATCTCGGACCTCGCGAGCGGCTGGTCCATGCGCCCGCGGCCTTCGGTGACGATCGGCAGGTCCGCGGCGGTCAGGACGGCGACGACTCCGGGGACCGAGAGCGCCTCGGTGGTGTCGATGCCGACGATCCGTGCATGGGCCGGCAGGGCGAGCACGGGGCGGGCGTGGAGCAGCCCGCGGACGTCGTGGTCCGCCGCGAATCGGGCTCGTCCGGTGACCTTGACTTCGCCATCGACGCGCGGGGTCGACCGGCCCAGTGCCGTGCTCAGCGCCACGCCGAAGCCTCGAGGAGGCGTCCTGCGTCGAGCTGGGCGGCCCCGAGACCGAGGCGTCCGAGCGGGTGTCCTGTTGGCATGGCGCCATTCTAGGCGGGCGACGCTTGCTATCCTGCCCGCGTGCAGGTCACGGAGGTCCGGACCACCGTCGTCGGGACGCCCTGGCGCGACCTCGTCTTCGTCGAGCTCGCGACCGACACCGGGCTCGTCGGTGTGGGCGAGGTCCGCCCCGTCAACAAGACGGATTCGTTCGTCGCGGTGGTCGGCGAGCTCGCCGACCGGTACGTCCTGGGCGCGGACCCGTTCGACACCGAACGGCTCGCGTGGGCGGTCGAGCGACTCGAGTACGGGCGGCCGAGCGAACACGGCCAGTCCGCCCTCGCCGCCTTCGACATCGCGGCGTGGGACCTGATCGGGCAGTCGCTCGGCGTCCCGCTGTGGAAGCTTCTCGGCGGCCGGTTCCGCGACAGGATCCCGGCGTACGCCAACGGCTGGTACAAGGCAGACCTCGAGCCGGACCGCATCGCGGAGCTTGCGCTGACCGTCGTCGCTCGCGGCTACCGGGCGATGAAGCTCGACCCGTTCGGCGCGGCGAGCGTCCGGCTGTCAGCCGAGGCTCGGCGTCGCGCGCTCGCCGTCGTCGCCGCGGTCCGTGAGGCCGTCGGGCCCGATATCGACCTGATGATCGAGATGCACGGCCGTTTCTCGCCCGACACGGCGGCACAGCTGGCCGTCGCGCTCGAGCCGTTCGCTCCCCGCTGGATCGAGGAGCCCGTCCCACCCGAGAGCGCCGTTGCGCTGCGGACCGTTCGCGCGGCGACGACGATCTCGATCGCGACCGGCGAGAGGATCCATTCCATCTGGGACGCCGCAAGCTTCATCGAGGGCGGCGACGTCGACATCTTCCAGGCCGACATGACCCATTTCGGCGGATTCACCGGGATGCGCCGTCTCGCCGGCTGGACGGAAGCGCATTACCTCACGCTCGCCCCGCACAACGTCGGTGGCCCCGTCGCGACCGCGGCGAACGTCCATTTCGCGACTGCGACACGGAACGTGGACATCCTCGAGCACTTCAACGATTTCGCCGATCCCTGGGTCAACGAGCTCGTCGATGTCGCGCCCTGGGTCGATCCGGCCGATGGGTGTTTCGCGCCGTCGGACCGGCCCGGCCTCGGTGTCCGCCTCGACCACGAGGCATGCGCCCGGTATCCGCGGACGGGCGCACGCCTCCAGTTGTTCGTCGAGGGCTGGCAGAAGCGAGACGGCTGATGCGGATCGTCGTGACGGGCGCCGCAGGCCATATCGGCCGTCATGTCACGGCGGAGCTGAGATCCCGCGGCCACGACCTGGTTCTCGTCGACCGGACGTCGCCCGACATGACCGCAGCCACAGCAGGTCGGGCCGCTTCGCCCGGCTGGCACGTCGGGGACGTCCGCGACGCAGCGTTCATGGGCGCGGTCATGGCGGCCGCTCGCCCGGACGCACTCGTCCATCTCGCCGCGATACCGCGCCCGACGCTCGGAGCGCCACTCGAGGTCTTCGCGACGAACACACAGGCGACCTTCGTGGCGCTCGAGGCCGCCGGCCACGCAGGCGTCCGGCGCGTCGTCATCGCCTCGAGCACGTCCGCGCTCGGGACCGTCTTTCCTGTGCCGGCCGCGGCGCCGGTCTCGCCGGTGTACGCACCCGTGGACGAGGACCACCCGTTCCTCGGCAGCGACCCGTACGCGCTGTCGAAACAGGTCGACGAAGCGACCGCGGCCACGATGCATCGCCGACACGGCTACCAGGTCGTCGCCCTCCGCATCCCGAACACCAACCCGCTCGAGGTCCACGCCGGCCGCGCCGAGGCCGTCGCAAGGGACCCGGCCGTCCTCGCCAACGAGCTCTGGGCCTATCTCGACATCCGCGATGGCGCGCGGGCATTCGCGCTGGCGGTCGAACGAGAGGTGCCCGCCTGCCACGTGATCAACGTCATGGCACCGGACACGATCGCGACCCCGCCGACCGCCGAGCTGCTCGCCCGATACCACCCGACGACCCACCTTCGGCGGGTGATCGATGGCCGCGCAGTCCCGTTCGACCTGACGCGATCCCGCGACCTGCTCGGTTTCGAAGCCGAGCACCTGCTCCGCCTCCCGAGGGGCTGACTCAGAGGGGCGAACGGAGTAGGCTGACAGGTCCGAGGCGGTCGTCGACCGGGGGTGCGAGGAGGACGCGATGTTCAAGGGAGTCATCCGGCTGGTCGTCATCGGCTGGATCGCCAGCATGGTCGCGGGCGCCGTCGCTGCCCTCCAGGCCCGTCGGCGCATCGGCCCGACCTCACCAGAGAGCGCCGATGACATCGTGGCGAGCGCCATCTTCGGTCCACTCGACTATCACAGCACCGCGACGAATCTCCGCAGCGGCACGCTCGAGCTGTGGTACGGCGGCGGCGTCCTCGACCTTCGTGACGCCACCCTCGCGCCGGAAGGCGCGACGCTCAACGTCAAGGTCGTGTTCGGGGGCGGCCAGGTGCTCGTCCCCGCGGAATGGCGCGTGGTCACCGCGGTCAGTGGGCTCGGCGGGATCCAGGACGTCCGAGCCGCGAAGGGGTATGCCGCGGACGCGCCCACGTTGACGATCGCGGGCACCCTCATCGGTGGCGGCTTCGCTGTCCAGTCCGAGCCGGACGAGGCGATGGCCGCGATGCGCGACGGGGTGGCGAGCGCGCGCGGCAAGGTCGACGAGGCCGCCGGCCACGTCCACGACGCGATCTCGCAGGCGACCGACGACGCCGCATCGACGATCGACGACGTGCCGACGGAAAGGCTCGAGATCGAGTCCGACCAGGAGATGACGCCCGCCACCTGACGCGTCGGATGGCACGGGTCTTCGTCGCCGGTGCGAGCGGCGCCATCGGGCGTCCGCTCACCCGCATGCTCATCGCCGCTGGTCACGACGTCACGGGCAGCAGCCGGACGGCGACCGGCGCCAACGCGATCGAGGCTGCCGGCGCGACCTCGGCCATCGTCGACGTCCTCGACGCGGGATCGGTCCTCGACGCGATGCGGCGGGCGCGTCCCGACGTCGTCATCTACCAGGTGACCGACCTCGCCACGGACCCGGGCCAGGAGATCTCTGATGAGAAGCTCGAGGCGAACGCGCATGTCCGCGAGGTCGGCATCGGGAACGTCGTGGCCGCGACGGCGGACGTCCGTGCCCGGCGGCTGATCGCCCAGAGCATCGCGTGGCTGTCCGTCGCCGGCGCGGAACCGCATACCGAGGACGACCCCATCGCGCCACCTCCGCCCGCCGTGATCCCGCGAACCCGCCAGGCCGTCATCGACCTGGAACGACTGACGACGACGGACGCCCGCTTCGACGGCGTCGTCCTTCGGTATGGCCGGCTCTACGGCCCGGGGACCTGGAGGACCGACCCTGACCAGCCGCCGACCGTCCATGTCGACGCCGCTGCGAACGCCGCCGTCCTCGCGGTCGAGCGCGGCGAGGCCGGCATCTACAACATCGCCGACGACGATGGCTCTGTCTCGATCGCCAAGGCTCGCCGGCTGCTCGGCTGGGAGCCGCTCGACCGCATGCCCGGCTGATGGGTCGGCTCACGTCCTCCTGAGCGACGAGACCCGGTCCTGATCGGTCCGGTGCGGTCCGGGGTGGTCATGGGACCTTTGGGGGAGTGCGCCGATCGCCGATGACGCGCAGGGTGCGTCGCCTGATGTTCGATCACCGGACGCCCCAACGGCGCGGTGCCCGTCGGCACCACACGGCGATGGTCCTCCTGCTTGCCGCCGTGCTCGGCCTGGGCGGAGCGGTCTCGATCGCCGTCCCATCCGCCTCCGCTGCGACGACGCCCGCTGCGATGGTGCCCGCCTGCGATGGCGTCCACATCCGTTCGGGATCTTCGACAGCGTCCTCTGTGAAGCTGACGCTCGCGGCGAACGCGACGCTGACCGTCGCCGGGACCGTATCGGGTGGCAGCTGGCGAACGACCTGCCCGGGGG
>JBJMNA010000022.1:0-8172 GCA_045804485.1 Chloroflexota bacterium | reverse complement strand
GGCGCGCTCCCGGACGGCGAGCCCCTCGGCGCACACACGATCGAACCACGGCGGCCGCGTCCAGCCGTACTCGGCCTGGTCGCGTCCGGCACGTCGCCACGAACGGCCGGGATCGAGGTAGTCCGCGCGTTCCCAGCCCGCCTTGGTCCCGAAGACAGCACCCTCCTCCTGGAGCCGGCCGTGCAGTGTCGACAGCCGCCGGGGACGGCCCGCGAGATCAGCGTCGTACGGGTAGCGGAGCCGGTAGTAGTCGGAGTAGGTCTCGCGCGCGAGGCCCGCTGCGAAACCCGGGTCGCGGTAGGTGTCGCTGCAGCGCCACGCACGGTACGGACCGATGTCAACGCCGGGATCGCCGGTCGTGATCCAGCCGGCCATCGCGCGGCCGATCCCTCCCCCACCACCGAACCCGTTGAGCGACAGCCCGGCCGCGACCCAGAAGCCGCGGACCCCGGGGAGTGGCCCCAACAATGGGTTCGCGTCGGGCGTCATCGCGTCCGGGTGGCAGACGAGCCGGATCGCCTCCGCGTCTGCGAGGAACGGGAACCGCCGGATGGCACCGGCCATGAGCGGTGCGAACCGCTCGTAATCGGCCGGCAGCGACTGGGCCGCGTGCTCCCACGGCACGCCGTCCTCCCAGCGCGACCGCGGGTCGAGCTCATAGCCGCCGAACACCATCCCGCCGTGCTCGCTCTTGCCGTAGACGAGGTTGTCCGGGTCGCGAAAGCACGGCATGTCGCGCGGGAGCTCGGAGCCCGGGACGGCTTTGAGGGCGATGTGCTGATGGTCGACCGGCGTCGATGGGATGAATCCGCCGACCATCGCCGCGACCTGTGGCGCCCAGATCCCCGCGGCGTTGACGACGATCTCGGTCGCGATCGGACCGGCATCGGTCAGCACGGCAGTGATGTCGCGCCGCGGCGACAGCTCGAACCCCGTCACGCGCACGCCTGTTCGGATGCGCACGCCGAGCGTCCGGGCGGCGTCGGCAACCGCGTGCGTGGCGCCGTGCGGGTCGAGATGACCGTCACCGCCGAGATGGACCGCGCCGTACAGGGAATCCGGCGAAATCGCCGGCATCAAGGCGCGTGCGTCGGCGGGGCCGATCACCTCGGCATCGAGCCCGATCCCGCGGGCGCGGCTCGCCGTCCGCTCGAGCTCGCGGAGCTGCTCGGGGCTCGATGCCAGCCGAAGGCTGCCGACCGCCTCGAACGCGCCGAGCGACCGGTAGAGCTCGATGCTGTAGCGACGGAACGCCATCATCGTCGACGACGGGTTGAACGCCGTCACGAGCCCCGCGGCCTGGCACGTCGAGCCGGCCGTGAGGACCGCCTTTTCGACGAGGAGCACGTCCGTCCAGCCGGCCAGTGCGAGGTGGTAGGCGACGCTGCAGCCGGTGATCCCGCCACCGATGACGACGACCCGAGCCTGCTCCGCGCTCATGGCCCGGAACGATACGTCAGTGGCAGGGCGCGGCGGTCCCAGAGTCGGTGAAGCCGCCGGCCGTGGGGTGGAACTGCCAGTCGTAGCTCGTCGGGTGAAGGTCGAGTTCGATGACGCCGAACGTCCCCGTGGCCCGGAGCTCGCTGTTCGCCCGGATCGTCCCGAAGTCGCGCATCTCGGCGCCGCCAGTCCCGACCACGAACTCGCGGATCCCGCGCGCCCGATCCTCGTGGCCATCGGGGTCCTGTGGCGCGAACCGTTCGTAGTCGTGGTCGTGGCCGTTGATGATGAGGTCGGCGCCCGCGTCGTAGAGAGCCTTCCAGAATGGCTCGACCGAGCCATCGTTGCCATGGAATCCGGAACTGAAGCGCGGGTGGTGCCAGATCGCGAGCGTGCATCTCGCGGACGAAGCCGCGAGGTCGGCCGTAAGCCAGCGCCCCTCTGCCGAATCCGCCCCGCAACCGTCCACGTTCCCGCAATCGGAGTCGAGGACGACGATGTGCCAGGCACCAAGGTCGTACGAGTACCAGCTCGTCCCGTGCGGCGCGGCGGCGTCGCCGAAGTAGCCGAGGTAGCCCGCCAGATCCCTGGTCCCCCAGTCATGGTTGCCGGGCGCCGGACGCGTCCTGTCCTTGAACCGGCCCCAGGTCGGGTCGTAGCAGTCGCGGAAGTCGCTGGCGGAGCCGTTCTCGTAGGCGTTGTCGCCGGCCGTGAAGACGGCACCGTCTATGCCCTCGACGAGCGTCGCGGTCGCGCTGTCGTTGTCGCTGCCGCAGGTCGCGATGTCGCCTGCACCGACCAGCACCGCATCGGCCGCGGGCGAGGCGGATGGGGAGCCGGAAGCGGGCGGTGAGCCAGATCCGGACGGGGTCGCGTTCGCGGCGGCGGTAGAGGTCGCGGGTGGTGGATTCGATGCCGAACGCTGCGCGGCTGCCGATGAGCTCTCGACAGCTCCCCCGGCCTGCGAGCGACGCACGAGGTTGAGGGCACCGAACAGCAGGATCAACGTCGCTGCGAAGACGACGACGCCGAGCGCGACCGATCGTGTTCGCGAGCCGGGCTCTGGCGTCGATGACGTCACGCCGTCAGCCTATCGCGACCTCGCGCAACGCATCCTCGAACCGCCGGCCTGACGCATTCCTGAGCAGCCGGTCGAAGCTCGACGCCGCGTACGCGACGAAATCGACGTCGAGCGTGCTGACGCCCTGCTGGAGCACGCCCCACATCGCCTCGCGGAAGTCCGAGACGATCCGCATCAGAGTCAGCCGCGCCAGGCGGTCACGCCGGACGGTGCCGTCGTACGCCTCCAACAGGGTCTCGTCCTCGTCCAGGGTCAGCTCGTGGTTGATGCTGAAGTTCCCGAGGTCGAAGAAGGGATCGCCCATCCCGGCATATTCCCAGTCGATGATGCGGATGCGGGTTCCGTCGTCGATGAAGTTGGCGTTGAGCAGGTCGTTATGACACGGCCGGAGCTCGAGCGGCGCGGCGAGCAGCGCGCCTTCGATGCGCCGCCCGACGGCAGCCGCGCGGTCGTATTCAGCCGGGATGGGCACACCCCGCTCCTTCGCGAGCGCCCGGTACGCCTCGACGATCCGCAACGGCACGAACAAGCCGGGAATCGCCGGACCGTCGTGGATCCGCCGGAGCGAATCCGCGACTCGCCGGAGCGTCTCGGTTCCATGGACGGCCTCGTCCGACACCGGGGAGCCGACGATGAACCGCGTCACGAGGTAGCCCTCGGGCCGGATGAACGCCGTCACCTCGGGCCCGACGCCCACGCCGGCGGCCGCCACGGTCGCGGCATGCTCGACCTCGCGCGAGATCCCGAGCAGGTGCGTGTCGTTGCCGGCCAGCCGGATGACCCAGCGGGAGTCGGTGCCCGCGGCGTCCACCAGGAAGTTCCGGTTCGTGATGCCACCGGTGAGTGCCGTGAGCGTCAGTGCACGTCCGGCGACCTCGGGAACGCGTTGCAGGGCCCGGACGAGGTCGTCGTACAGCGGGCCCCGCAGGATCGTGTCGTCGGCCACTACCCGATGACGGCCTCACCGGTCAGCACATCGGCCTGTGTCTCGGCGTCGCGCGCGGAGCCACGAACCGCGAGCGCGTAGTAAATCCCACCGAAGATCAGGATCGCCCCGATGAGGGTCTCGAAGATGGGCCACGCCGGCATCCCGGCGATCTCGTTCCCGAACGGCTTGATGAACGTGTTGATGTACGGGTTCCAGAACAGGCGGCCGTCCGTTCCCCAGTCACCGAACAGCGAGCCGTCAGCCCACAGCGCGATGTTGACGATCATCAGCCCGCCGTAGATGAGCGCGAGGACATTCACGAGCTTGCCCCAGCGACCGAGGCTGAACCATGCCTTCTGGTGTGGCCACCCGCGGAACCGCGCAGCGAGGACGCCGGCGTTGCACATGAAGTAGGCGACGTAGATGAGGCCCGTCGCAGCGATCGAGATGGAGACCGCGGGGCCGGGACCGACGACGAGGATCGGCAGTGCGGCGATGACACCGACACCGACAGCGGCATTCGCCGGGGTCCGGAACCGCGTGTTCACGTGGCCCCACGTGCTGCCGAACGGCAGATGGTGATCGCGTCCCATCGAGAACATCAGTCGGGTCGCAGCGCCCTGGATCGCGAGCGTGCACACGAACACCGAGGCGAGGATGACGAGCAGATAGATGTCGCCGCCCGACAGGTTCCCGATGATGTCCTTGCTGAACGCCTCTGAGATCGTCGTCCCGATCGGGAACGCGCCGCCGAGGCCGGCTGCCATGGACCCCGGGATGTCCGGCGTCGCGAGGATGACCGCCGGGATGAAGATCGCACCGACGAGCCCCGAGATCAGGATCGACGACAGGACGCCGCGCGGCGCCTGGCGGCTGGCATCGAGCGTCTCCTCGCCGAACGTCCCCGCGGTGTCGAACCCGAAGACGACGAACGCCGCCATGAAGAAGCCGAGCGCGAACGTCGCCGGGATATTCCCGTTCTGCGCGGCCTCCGAGCCTTCGAAGCTCGTGAGGACGCTGACGGGCTGCACGTTGGCGAAGATCAGCAGGATGATCGCGAACACGAACATGCCGAGGATCTCGGTCGCGACGCCGATGTTGTTCAGGATGGACAGCAGACGCACGCCATAGGCGTTGATGAGCGTCGTGATGATCAGCGTCCCGATCGCGATGAACGTGAACATCGAGGTGAAGCCGCCCGGACTCGCGGTGTCGAGGAAGGCCGTATCACCCGTGGTGCCCACGAGCGAGCTGTGCAGCGCGTCGACCACGAACGCGACGATGACGGCGACCGCGCTGACCGTCACGACCTGTGCCCAGAAGTAGAACCATCCCGTGAACCAGCCGAGGGTCCTGTGCGAGAGCCGCTTGGACCACTGGTAGACCGATCCCGCGACCGGGTAGTGGCTGGCCAGCTCGGCGAAGACGAGCGCGACGAGCAACTGGCCGCCGATGACGATGAACCACGTCCAGTAGAACGCCGGACCGGACAGACCGATGCCGACGCCGTAGTTGCCGAAAGTCCCGGTCGAGACGCTGATGAACGCGAAGGCGATCGCGAAGTTCGACAGGAAACCGAGGGTTCGTCTCAGCTCCGGCTTGATGCCGAGGGATCGTAGGTGCGCGTCGTCGCGGTCGGCGACGTCCTGTGCTGATTCGCCTGGTCCGGCCACGAGATCTCCTCCTCCCACCGAACCTGCCGGTCCGATGACTCTCCATGGAGTTGATACGCGAACGCTGGGACGCCTGGGCACGCGGACTTGCGCGCGAGGATAGCACCTGGATTCGCCCGGTCAACCGGCGTCTCAGCGGGCGGCGATGGCTCCGCGGAGAACGTCGGGAATGGGCCGGTGAGTCTCGACGGCGTGGACGTACCGATCGACCATCGCCCGGGAATCGTTGACCCGCAACTCGGTGAACAGATACGAGATCTTGCGCCGCTGGGCCGCGAGGATCTCGTCCTTCGTCGGCAAGTCCCACAACTGCCGCTTGAACGGGCCGATCGCCTTCTTCCGAGTGGTGTAGACGAACTGCTGGTCGGTCTGGCCGGGCTTCCGCTCGTCCGCGGTGTTGGCGAAGCACCAAGCCTCGATCTCGCGATGGAGCGATTCGGGGAAGGCGGGATGCTCGTACAGCGCGTTCTGGAACCCCGTCGCGAGGTGGATCTCGGCGGTCTCGACGGCCGGGAAACGGTGGAACAGCTCGTCCGGCAGCGTGGACGCACCGTGCTGGACGGCTCCGGCGAGCCCGTACTCCCGGGCGACGACGCCGAGCTCGCGGAGGACCTCGAAGTCGAGCTTGACTTCCGCGACACCCCCGTCGGGGAGCGGGACGCCGCCGTGCGAGGTGCCGGTCTGGACGCTCACCTTCGAGATGCCCTTCGCCCCGGGCGCGCGTGCGTCGAGCTCCCGACGGTAGCCGTCGAGGTACGCCCGCAGCTCCGCGACCGTCGAATTCTGCGTCCCGACCTCGCCGATCTCGCCGCCGACGCTGATCGTCACGCCGTCCGTCTCGAGCGTCCGGATGAGCGCCGTCAGCTCTGCCGCGCGCCGGTAGTTCTCGCGCTGCTCCTCGTCGACGTTGGGCTTCGAGAGATCGACCAGCGTGGACGAGTCGATATCGATGTTCCGGTAGCCCGCGTCGATGGCGAGCCGGCACGCCCGCCGGATCTCCTCGGTCATCGCCTCTGGGTCCGACGCGTACTTCTTCGCATTGAACTGGTAGTGGTCGCCCTGGATGAAGACCGGGCCCTGCCAGCCGGCCGCGATGGCGCCCGCGAGGACGGACGTCGCGTAGTCGATCGGTCGCTGGAAGGTGTAGGTCTGCTCGCTCCGCGCGAGCTCCAGGATGACCGCTCCGACGCCGGCCGCGGCGGCTGCGTCGTAGACCGTCCGTGCCATGTCGAACACCTGCGCGCGAAGGTTGATCGCCGGGACGGTGAAGCCCGAGACCTCGCCGCGCGACCGCGCCTCGTAGAGCGCCTGGATGCTCGCCGAGCGCGCGCCAAGCGCCTGGCTTGCCTCCCAGACGACCCATTGCGCGGCGGCGACCGTGGCCTCATCACCGCTGAACGCGGCGGTCCAGGCGAGATCGCGGATCGCCTCGCCGCGGAAGCCCGGCTCGTCGTCGATGACGAGTCGGTCGCCGTCGATGTGGGCGCTGCCGGCGATGGCCGTCAGCAGGTCGGCGGGCGAGGTCGCGACGTCGGGCATCTGGCTCGGTCTCCTGCTCGGGCGGGTCACCACGCATGGTACCGCCGCCTCGCGCGGCAGGACGGAGGCGGACAGGATCAGCGCCCGGGCTTGACCACCATGAGGAAGACGATGACCACGATGAGCGTGCCGAGGACCATCCCGCCGCGCTGGATCTTCTTGACCGTCGCGAGGATCTCAGGAGGCGGCGGGCCGGGCGGAGTACCGGGCGGTGGCGGCGTCGATGTCAACGCGATGAGGTGGTGGACGGCGTTTCGCTGGATCGTGAGCGCGTAGGTGATCGCGATGAGGTACAGGATGATGCCGGCGACGAGCCACGGCTGGTTCTGTGGGTTGATCTGGAGCGAGATCAGGAGCAGCACGCCGGTGATCCCCTGGAAGATCGCCAGTGGGTAGACAAGCCGATTGCTGATCGCCTCGACCTGTCGGGTGCTGAAGTTGGCGTGCTGCGGCTCCTTGCCGGCCTGGACACCCATGATCGAAAAGGCGAACGTGGGGCCGAACGCGAGGATCGCCCCCATGACGTGCAGGAACAGGAAGAACGGCGCCAACTGCGCGAGATCCAACGGACCACCTCCCGGGACGGTGTGACGACTGTCCCCTCGGACGCAGCGAAGGATAGGCCCTACGACACCCGCTTCGTGCGGCGGCTGACGAAGTCCACCAGGACGTATTCGCCGAGGTGCTCGGGGGTGGCGTAGAACGCCCGGCCGCGGTTGAGCCGGGTCATGTGGGCGACGAACTCAGCCAGGGCGCGGGATCGCTCGAGCATGAACGTGTTGATCGTGATGCCCTCCTTCGTGCAGCGCTGCACCTCGCGGAGGGTCTCCTGGATCGTCCGGCGTGTTGGCGGGTAGTTGAACTCGACCTGGCCGTCCTCGAAATGGGCGGTCGGTTCGCCGTCCGTTATGACCACGATCTCCTTGTTGACGGCCGGATTCCGCTCCAGGATGCGGCGGGCGAGCAGGAGGCCGTGCTGGAGGTTCGTGCCGTACTCGTAGCCGTGCCACGAGAGCTCCGCGAGCGCGCCGGGCCGAATCTCCCGCGCGTAATACGCGAAGCCGATCACGGACAGGTGATCGCGCGGAAACTGCGTCCGGATGAGCGTGTCGAGGGCGACCGCGACCTTCTTGGCTGCGAGGAAACAGCCGCGCAGCAACATCGAGCGGCTCATGTCGACGAGCAGAACGGTCGACGTCTGGGTCAGCTGCTCGGTCCGGTGGACCTCGAAGTCGCTCGGTACGAGGTGGATCCGGCGGTCGCCGATGGCCGCGCGCGCACCCGGGGCGTTCTCCTCGCGACCCAGCGCGTTGAACAGCGTCCCCCGCAGGTCGAGATGGAACGGGTCACCGAACTCGTACGGCTTGGTCGACTCCTCGCGCTCCCCTCCCCGGCCGCCACGGTCGATCCGATGGCCGCCGAAGGCGTCACGCTGGAGCCGCGCGAACAGGTCGTCGAGGACCTTCTGGCCGATGCGACGGCTGCCGCGCGGGGTGAGCTCGAGCCGCTCG
>JBJMNA010000021.1:0-3362 GCA_045804485.1 Chloroflexota bacterium | reverse complement strand
TGGCATGACCCCAGTCCTGCTCGGGCGCATCTGCAGGTGACGACCGCGGCTCGGGCGCCGGCATGTGCCCGCTGACGGGCGCCGTCTCCTCGATCGGCGCGAGGTAGTCGGGTGCGCTCACGCGAAGAGTCCCGGGGGGCTCGTCGCCGAGATCACGGCCGATATCGAGTCCGACGTCCGCGCCGCCCGGTGGGTCCTGCTCCATCCGCTGTCTCCTCCTCCGCGTCCGGAGTCAGTGTCCCGACCAGACGGGCGGGCGCTTCTGGGTGAAGGCCGCCATGCCTTCCGCCTGATCATCGGTATCGAACAACCCGAAGAACGTCGCCCGCTCGCGTGCGAGCCCATCCGCGAGGGGCCGGTCGCTGGCATCGAGGATGGCCGCCTTCGCAGCACGGACGGCCAGCGGCGGCATCGTCGCGACCTCCGCAGCGAGCTCGAGGGCGACATCGAGCGTCGCCTCGGCCGGGACGACGCGCGTCACGAGACCGCGGCGGAGCGCCTCTGTCGCGCTCATGGACCGTCCGGTGAGGATGAGCTCCATCGCGCGAGCCTTGCCGATCGCCCGGGTCAGCCGCTGCGTGCCGCCCGCGCCGGGCATGACGCCGAGCAGGATCTCCGGCTGTCCGAAGCTCGCGTCCTCCGCGGCGACGATCATGTCGCACGTCATCGCGAGCTCGCAGCCACCGCCCAGGGCGACCCCTCGGACCGCGGCGATCAGCGGCAGGCCGATCATCGCGAGCCGATCCCAGACGCCGAAGCGACCGGCGGCGGTCAGCGACGCCGACGTCTGCGGCTCGAGCTCACGGATGTCCGCGCCGGCGGCGAACGCACGCGACCCGGACCCGGTGATCACGATGGCCCGGCAGGCTGCGTCGCGATCGAGCCGCTCGAGTGTCTCGACGAGCTCGTCGAGCAGATCGAAGCTGAGCGCGTTGAGTGCCGCCGGCCTGTCGAGCGTCACAAGCGCGACCGCGCCGAGCGTGCTCGCGGGGGCCGCGGACGCGGGTGCGGGCGCCGGGAACGCGAGGCGGACGAGCGGCGCGAGGTCGGGCAACGAACGCTCCTCGGATCCGTTCAGGCCGTGGTTCAGACAGTATCCACACCCGGGGAAGCGGCCGCCGTCATCTCCGGCACGTCTTCGAGCACGAAGAGCGTCGCGAGACCGGGTCCGATCTCGCGGAGGCTCCGGCCGGCGGCGCGCATCGCATCCGAGCGCAAGCCCGCGTCCATCGCCTCCCGGTCGTCGAACCGCATGGTCGTCGCGAGGAACCGGTCGGTCTCTTCGCCGAGCGCCTCGACCACCCGGTAGACCCGCGTCTCGCGGAGACCGGGCGTGCCCGCCACGAGCGGCAGATGCTCGGCGGCGTAGCGGGCCTCGAACGTGGCCTGCGCGTCGGGGCCGCCGTCCGGGCGGCGATACAGCGCCAGCAGTGTCGTCATCGAGGCTCCTCCGGTTCGGTCTGTGTCGTGCCGTCGATACCCGCAGCGCCGGCTCGCGCTCGCGCGGCGTGTTCGGTCGAACGATAGAAGCCGAGCATCGCTGTCGTGCAGAGCTCGGGCTGTTCGTTGGTCACGTCGTGACCCGCCCGAGGCGCCACGAACAGGCGTCCGTCACGAACGGAACGGGCGAGCGCCGCAGCCTGGTCGACGGGGACCAGCGGGTCGCGATCGCCGACCATCACGAGGGTCGGAGACGTGATGCCACGGATCTCGACCGGCGTGAGGAGCGGCTGCGCAGCGACGTCGTCCGCGACGGCCGTGACGAGCGTGCGCCAGTGACCAGCGCCGTGCGTCTCGTCAAGCCGTCGAAGGTCGGCGGCCCACCCGGGCTCGTCGCGCTCGATGCGGGCGGGGTCCATGAGGCGGCGGACGACTGACGCGCGCGGCTCGCGCGCCGTCGTGATCCCGGCGACGACCAGGGTCCGGAGCCGCTCCGGGCGGCGCGCCGCGAAACCGAGAGCCGTCATCCCACCCATCGAATATCCGACGAGGTGGAACGTCGCAAGACCGACCACGTCGACGAACGCCTCGAGATCGTCGACGAGCCACTCCGCACGAAAGCCGCGCGCGACGTCCCAGCGCGTGTTGCCGTGGCCGCGCGCGTCCGGCATGAAGACCTGGAACGTCCCCGCGATCGCGGGCAGCTGCCGCCCGAAGGTGTACCCGGCCGTCGTCGCCGCACCGTGCATGATCACCAGCGGGGGCCCGTCGCCGCGAACCTCGTAGGCGATGTCGAGGTCGTTGGCACGGATCGTGGGCATGGCCAGCGGATGCTAACCCTCGGGCTTGCCTTCGACCTCGGTCGTCGCGGCCCGCTCGATCCGCAGGTAGCGGCGGCGGTAGTAGATGAGCGGCATCGGGTGCTCCGGGTCGTTCTCGAGCGAGTCGACGCGTCCGATGAACAGGTCGTGGTCGCCGGCCGAGAACGTCTGGACGACCGTGCACTCGAGCGTCGCGATCGCGCCATCGAGAAGTGGCAAGCCGTTCGGGCCGGGATGCCAGGAGGCGCCGCAGAACTCGAGGCGACCTGGTTCCACGGGGGCACCCGCGAAGCAGTCGGACAGCGCCTGCTGGTCCTCGGACAGGATGCTCACGGCATAGCGGCCCGCTGCCCGGACGATCGGCGTGAGGAATCGGCGGCGGTCGAGCGCGACCATCACGAGCGCCGGATCGAGCGACACGGAGCTCAGAGCGTTGACCGTGATCCCGAACGGCCGCTCGCCCTCGAGCGCGGTGACGACGGTGACGCCTGTGACGAAGTGGCCCATGACCCGGCGGAAGGTGTCGGAGTCGATGTCGGCGGTCGGTCCTGCGCTCGGAACGTTCACAGGCGGAGTCTAGGTGCAGACGCGGATTCCGACGCCTGTCGCTTCTGGCCCGGCCGGCCCGGGTCGCGCCGGCCGCGAGCCTACAATCGCGTTCATGACCGAGACGCAGCCGACGGAGACGCGGATCGAACGCGATTCGATGGGCGAGATGGAAGTGCCGGCCGACGCGCTGTACGGCGCGTCGACGCAGCGGGCGGTCCTCAACTTCCCGATCTCGGGCGAGGGGATGCCACGTCGGTTCCTGCGCGCACTCGCACTCATCAAGGTCGCGGCGGCGGAGACCAACCGCGCGCTGGGACTGCTCGACGCGGACGTCGCGGACGCGATCGCTGCCGCGGCGACCTCGGTCGCGAACGGCGAGCATGACGACCAGTTCCCGATCGACATCTACCAGACGGGATCGGGCACGTCCACGAACACCAACGTGAACGAGGTCGTCGCCCACCTCGCCGCCGCGAGCCTCGGTGACGGTCGGAGGGTGCACCCGAACGACGACGTCAACCGCTGCCAGTCCTCGAACGACACGATCCCGAC
>JBJMNA010000020.1:0-3308 GCA_045804485.1 Chloroflexota bacterium | reverse complement strand
GACGGGGGTGAGGGCGACGTCGTGACCGTGGCGCATCTTCGTGTGGGTCGCCTCGTCGTCCGGCTCGACCTCGTGGCGGTGCATCAGCGGCGCGATCGCGACGGGGTCGGTGCCCGGTGGCGCATCCGCTGGCACCAGCGCGAGCGTCTCTTCGTGCGCGTTCGCCCCGTACGCGTCCCACCAGGCCCGCTGGAATGCCCAGCCGGAGAACGGGGTCGCCCATGGGTTCAGAGCGGCGAGCTCATCCCATGTCGCTCGGGGGATGTCGGCGATCGTCCGCCGTTCGACTCGGAACGGTGTCGCCGATGGCGATCTAGCTTCGGAGCGGTCCGCCGCCGGACAGGCAGGCTCCGCGTCAAGTGTCAGGGAGGTCACGCGAAGACTCTACATCGGGTGCGGTTCTGTTGCGCCGACAACGTCTGAGGCCCGGGACCCGGGAATCCGGAGTGATACGCTGCCGCGCCATGAGCCTGGCGTGGACGCGGATGGAAGCGAGCCGCTGGTATCGGCCGGTCATGGCGTCGCTGGCGCTGGTCATCCTCGCCTTCGCTGTCGTCGTCGGCTGGCTCGCATGGGCGCAGGCTGCGCGGCTCGGGAGGGTCGGAGCTGATCTCGCGCTGTACCTGGACGCCACGAGTCGGTGGCTGAACGGCGGGTCGTTCTATCCAGAGCACCAGCTGGCCGGGCCGTACCCCATCACCGACGGCGACATCCTGTACCCGCCGACGACGATCCCGCTGTTCATGGCATTCCTCGTCCTACCGCGAGTCCTGTTCTGGGTC
Source organism: Chloroflexota bacterium (assembly GCA_045804485.1). GTDB lineage: Bacteria > Chloroflexota > Limnocylindria > Limnocylindrales > CSP1-4 > SPCO01. The sequence goes on along the minus strand of JBJMNA010000020.1, from coordinate 2,526 downwards.
GTCCCGCTCGCCATCGTCGCGTGGGCGGTCATTCGCGATCGTCCGGCGCCCTGGACATGGCCGCTCATGGCCCTCTGCCTCGCGTACATCCCGACGACCGTGAAGATCGTCCACTTCAATCCGTTCATCTGGGCGGCGGCAGCCGTGGCGCTCGGGCTCTTCTACGGTTGGCCCGCGCTGCTGGTGCTGATCAAACCGTCGATCGCGCCGTTCGCGCTCGTCGGCGTGCGTCATCGATCGTGGTGGATCGGTCTCGCGATCGTCGCCGCCTACTCGGTCCTGTTCGCGTCGATGTGGCGCGATTACCTGACCGTGCTGACGAACTCACGCAGCGACGGCGGGCTCTTCTACAGCCTGTCGGATGTGCCGTTCCTGCTCGTCCCGATCATCGCGTACGTCGGCCGGACGCGCGAACAGCGTGTCGCCGCGTCAGCGCTCGTCCCAGTGCAGGAGACGGCGCAGTAGGAAGTATTCGGTGCGGGGGCGGTCGTCGGTGACGATGGGACCGGGGCCGGCGACGGTATGCGCGGCCTCGCCACTGAGCCAGGTCTGGCGCTTGATGACGTCCACCCACGCGTCGACCGTCTTGGCGGGCGAGTCGTAGGCCGACGAGATGTCCTCGAGGACGCCGGGCCGGGCGAGGATCGCGCGGATGTTCGCCTCGTCGAAGGTGATCGGCCGCGACGACCCCAACATGTAGACGCCGTAGCCGCCGGCGCCCTTCACGAGCGTGACCTCGGGATAGACCGATGTGAAGGTGCGGATGTGGTCGTAGAAATCCTCCGCCGGGCCGCCGGTCGGGAGCCACTGCATCATGATCCCGCCGTCCGTCAGGTGCGCCCGGCCGGCCTCGTAGTACTCCTTCGATGAGATGACGGCCGCACCGGAACTCTCGAGCGGGGGCGGCGGGTCGGTGATGATCACGTCGTAGCGCTTGTCCGACAGCTCGAGGTGGTTTCGACCGTCGGTGACGATGACCCGCCCGTTCGAACGGGCGAGGATGTCGGCGGCGTCGGCGTAGTAGTGGCTGAACATGGCGGGGACGCTCGGGACGAGCTCCACGCCTTCCGTCGTCAGCCCGGCGATGACCGCGCCGCGATAGGCCGAGCCCATCCCGAACGCGACGATCAGCACGTCCTGCGACTCTGGCCGCGCGATCAACGGCAGGACCGGCATGAGCTTCGCGTCGACCGTCAGCAACGTCATCGACGTGCCCGAGACCCACAGCTCGGGTGTGAACGTGATCTGGCCGGCCTGGACCGACGCGATCTCGTCCTCCCGCGACTCGAACAGCTTCCCGCCGACGGACGTGATGTAGGCCTCGCCCGGCTGGACGAGGACGCCGGGGCGAAGGGCCGTCGTGACGATGACGACCGCCACCACCGTGCCGATGGCCGCGACCCATCGCCCCGCAGGCGGTGCCACACGCCGTAGCCCGAGCGCGATACCGACACTCGCGTTGACCAGCGCGAGGACCGCCAGAAGCATCGGCGAGCCGAGCATCGGGATGAGCACGAACGGCACGACGAGACTGCCAAGGATGGCGCCGACCGTATTCGTGGCAAGCAGGCCGCCTGACTCCTGCCCGGCGTGACCGGCATCGTCGGCGAGGAGCGCCGACGATGCGGGGAAGGCGACGCCGAGCATGACCGTGACCGGCAGGACGACGAGGAGGGCCGAGCCAACCAGGGCGACGAGAGTGTCGAGCGGCTTTCCAGGCGTCGGAACGTGTGGTGCGACGAGGACGAGGACGAGGCCCGCAATAGCAAGACCCGCCGCAAGGATCTGGCTGATCGCGAGGAGCCGGATCGGATCGCCGAGTCGCGTTCGCAGGACGGCGAACAACACGGCTCCAAGCGCGATGCCGATGAGGAACATCGTGAGGATCGTCGTGAAGACGTACGTCGTATTGCCGGTCCCCGAGGCAAGGAGGCGGGTCCACGTCACTTGGTAGCCCAGCGACGTCAGGCCGGAGATGAATGCCAGGGTCAGGGCGAGACGCGGCGCCGGTCGGCGGCTCGGGCCCCGTCCCGCGGCGGGCGGTTCGACCGTCGTGGTCGGCTCGGCGTCCGTCGCCGACCCAGAGCGCGCACGAACGCGATCGAGCACGAGCGCCGCAGCCCCAGCTGCCACCGAGCACCCGGCGCCGACGGCAAGCGCGCCCGATAGACCGAGGAGCTCGATCAGGACGAACCCTGCGAGAGAGGTGCCGAGGATCGCGCCGATCGTGTTCGCTGCGTAGAGTCGGCTGAAGGCGCCGCTGAGCGAGACGTCGCGAGCGAGGAAGCGGGTCAGCGTCGGGAGCGTGGCCCCCATCAGCACCGTCGCGGGCGCGAGCGCGAGCACCGCCATCAGCACCCGCAGCAGCGCAAGTGCTCCGGGCGACGCTTCCAGCGTCGGGTAGATGCCTCGGTACAGGCCGTTGATGAGCCGGAAGGTCAGTGGCGTCAGCAGGACGACGAGCGCGAGCGCGAGCTCGAGGAACCCGTACATCCGGAGGCCGTTGCGCACCCTGTCCGCCACGCG
>JBJMNA010000019.1:0-6808 GCA_045804485.1 Chloroflexota bacterium | reverse complement strand
CCACCTGGAGCCTGTCGCACTCCGGCCGAGCGGACGCCCCGGGTGATGGGGACGGGTCCCCGTCCGCCGTAGCGCCCGGATCCGGCGGGCAGGGCGGTGGGTCCGCCCGAAGCGGTTCGATCGGCACCGTCCCACCGACGGCGGCCGGGTCGCCATTCATGGTGATCACGAGATCCGACGCAACAAAGCTTCCGTCGAATGCGATCGGCCGGTACGCAAGCGTGGCCGTACCACGACCGAACGAGATCATCGACGGGTCCTTGGAGAACAGCTGGGTGTCGGTGCCGACGACTGTCGAGCGAAGCAGGTCCGAGCGGAACGTCGTCGTGCCACGGATCGCGACCGGGGCCGGCATGTAATAGAGGACGTTGCCGAGGTGCTGCGGCGTCTGGCCCTCGACCGTGACCGCGAGAAGCGGGTCCGAGCCCCATGCGAGGACGACCGCGCCGTCGCCGGGCAGCAGGTTCGAGGAGCCGAATGGGTCGTACGTCAGCTCGTCCACCATGTTGTGGCGGACAGCCTGACGCGTAGTGCCGACGGTCGTCCCAACCGTGTCGAAGACGCCCGCCCCGACGATCCTGTCCGACATCGACTGGCCGAATCCGGCGAAGGCCGTGGGTGCGTCGACGGTGGCGGTGCCGCCGGGTTCGAGGTCCGAGAGGGTGACGACGGTCTGGCCGAGCACGACCGAAGGGCGCTCGAGTCGTTTCGCCGAGGCGTTCTTCACGGTGCCCTTGAGCCGTCCGTCCTCGAGTCGGAGGTCCGTCTCGACGAGCGGGACCGAGACGGCCGTCTCCGCGCGGATGGCCCGGAGTGACGAGAACCCGACGCCGAGGTCGCGAACCCGGGCCGGGTCGCCCTCGAGGACATCGAGCGTGTTCGCGGTCCCGGTCGCCCCGAAGAAGTCGCCGCTGATCGGCGCCGATAGCAGCGCGCCGCCGGGGACGGTGAGCTGGTAGACGGCCCGTGTCGGCGAGAAGACGCCGAGGTAGACCTGCGCCATCCCGTCGGTCGTGCCCGGAGCGCCCCTGACGACGGCGACCTCGTTGACCACCACCGTGCTGCCGCGCACCGCCGCACCGAAGCCGTACGCCCCGACCGCGAAGACCACGATCAGCGCCGGCATCGTGAACCAGGCCCATTCGCGGCGATCGAGCCGGACGAGGACCAGGTAGTTGATCGGTCCGATCAGGACGATGTAGATCAGCAGGATGAGGATGAGGCCACCGATCGGTGGCAGCGACAGCGCCGGAAGCTGGGACACCGAGCTGACGAGCAGATTGTCATCGGCGAACGACAGACCACTGAAGGCACGCGCCGGCAGGAGCCGTCGCCAGAGGTCGCCTGCGGCCTGGGTCTTCGAGATCCAGTCGGCGGTCGGGTCGAACCCGAGCAGAGTCACCGAACCCGAGCCGTACGGACGCTCCGCCGCGACGATCCGGTCGCCGACGGTCGCGAGGGCCCGTCCGGCGATGAGGTCGCCTGACAATGCAGGGAGTGTCTTCGCGTCGGCGGGCACTTCGCCGAGGAGTCCCGCGAGGTTCGCGGCCGGAAGGTCGGTCGTGACCACTGGCCGGAAGGGGAGCATCGCGTCGGGGAACGCGGCAAGCGCCGCCGGGCCGACGGTCCCACCCGCGATCACCAGCCGCCCGCCTCCGGCGAGCCACCCGCGCATGGCGGCGAGCTGCGGCGCCGACAGACGGTCGGCGTCGGTGTCCTGCCAGACGATCCGATCGATCGACGTCCACGCTTCGACGCGTTCGGGCAGATCGTCCGGTGTCAGGTTGAGGATCAGCGGGGCGACCTGGTTCACGTTCGGTGGCAGGTCGATGGCGCCGACGAGTCGCTCGGGATGTTCGGCGATGACGGCGACGACGAGCTGGCTCGCGTCATGCACGGTGAACGTCGCCTTGCCGGTCGCGACCGTCGACTCGCCGGCGACGAGGTCGACCGTGAGCTCCGAACCGAAGGCCGGCGGCTGGGCGTAGACGACGTACGTCTTATCCGCCTGTGTGGGGAGATCGACCGGAGTCCCGAAGCGCGTCTGGCCCTGGGTCCCGCCCGCGAGGCGGAGCTCCCCCGTGACCGGCGGCCCGGCGTTCGTCAGGTGCACCGAGATCGCGACCCACGACCCGATCCGCGCGTGACCGGCTGCGAGGACGCGAGCCTGCATCGTGACGCCGTCCGCCGCGGAGACACCGATCACCGCCGGCCCGAGCATCCCGAGAAGGATGGAGAGGGTCGCGAGGAAGCTCGCAGCGCGGCGGGCGGCCGGGGAGTGGCGCGGCGTGAACGGGTGACGGAGCACGAGCACCCCACGTGCGATGGATTGCTGATGGTCGGAGGGAGGACGCCTGAGCCGGACCGAAAGTTGCACGGCCGGAGGCGGCCGGGCGGCGGCTATCGTACGATGCACCGGTCCCACTGCCCTTGGCGACGCGCCATTTCGTGAGGTTCCGTGCCCGAGATCCGCCCGTTCCGCGCTCTTCGCTATGACCCGTCAAGCGTTTCGGACCTCGGCCTCGTCGTCGCTCCACCGTATGACGTCATCGGGTCGGACGAGCACGAGCGACTCCTCGCCCGCCATCCCGCGAACGTCGTCCGGCTGGATCTCCCGGACGAGCAGGAGGGTGACGGCCCCGACGATCGATATCGCCGGGCGGCACGGACGCTCGCGGCGTGGCGATCCGATGGAACGCTCCGCAAGGACCCGCACCCGTCGCTGTACGTCTACGAGCAGGTCTATCGCGTTCCAGGCACGGACGTCGTCCGGAGACAGCGCGGATTCTTCGCGCGCTTGCGGCTGGAGGCGTTCGGGTCGGGGGCCGGGGTGCTGCCCCACGAGCGAACGCTGGCCGCGGCGCGAGAGGACCGATACAAGCTGCTTCGCGCGACCGGCGTCAACACGAGCCCGGTCATCGTCCTGTACGACGACGCCGACGGCCTCGGCAGGCCGATCCTCGACGCGGTCACAGCGGGTGCGCCGGCCGTCGACGTGACCGACGACGACGGCGTCGAGCACCGGCTGTGGGTCGTCGCCGCGGATGGCGATGACCGCGAGCGGATCGCGCCGTTGATCGCCGTCGCCGCGGCCGGCCCTGTCTACATCGCGGACGGCCACCATCGCTACGAGACCGCGCTGCGTTACCGGGACGAACGCCGCATGAGCCGCTCGTGCGAGGAGGACCCCGCGTTCGACTACCTGCTCGCGCTGTTCCTCGATGGGGCCGGGGAGGAGCTGACGGTCCTGCCGACGCATCGCGTCGTCCGCGGTCTCGGCGACGACGGGGTCGGGCGGCTGACGGCGGCCCTCGGTGAGCTGTTCGATGTTCAGCCCGGCGTGGAACGCAACGACCTCGTGGCTCGCTTCGAGGCGGCGGCTCTGGCGCCCGGCGGCGCCGGCTCGTTCGGGTTGTGGACGCGCGCCGGTGGTGCACTCTTGCACGCCCGGCGCGACGCGTTCGAGGGCTGCCTGCCCGACGGGGGCGATGCCGTCCGCACGCTCGATGTCACGGTGCTCGGTGCGGCGCTCGAGCGACTCGCCGGGATCGATGCCGGCGCGGTCGCCGCCGGTGCGATCGGTTTCACGAAGTCGGCGGCCGAGGCGGTCGATCTCGTCGATCGCGCGGTCGATCGGGCGGACGCGGCATTCCTTCTCGAACCGACGCCCATCTCGTCGGTGATCGCCGTCGCACGGGACGGGGACGTCATGCCCCAGAAATCGACCTACTTCTACCCGAAGGCCCTGACCGGCCTCGTCATCAACCCGCACGAATGGTGAACCCGGATGCCCGACACGACGCCTGAGCAGATCCTCGCCCGAGCGCAGGTCCCGCCCGCGAACGGCCGTCCCGTCCGCAAGGACGAGATCGAGCTCGACGAGCGCGGGATCTATGTCGAATCGTGGCTGCCCGAACGGCGCTCGCGCCGCAAGCCGCTCCTGTTCATCCACGGCGAGCTCGCCGGATCGTGGCTGTGGGAGCGCTACCTCGGCTACTTCGCGGCTCGCGGCTGGGAGGGCCACGCCCTCAACCTGCGGAACCACTACTGGTCTCAGACGGCGGACCCGGCGACGCTCTCGTTCGAGACCTACACCGAGGACGTCGTCGCGACGCTCGAGCGGTTCCCGGGTGGCGTCGTGGTCGTCGGGCACGGGATGGGCGGCCTGCTCGCGCTCAAGGCTGCCGAGAGGATGCCGCTGTCGGGGCTCGTGCTTCTCAGTTCCGAGCTGCCGCGTGACCTGCGGATGCCGGCCCGCCAGCATGAGCTCCGCGACATCCCGGACGCGTACGGGAAGTCGGTCATCGGGTGGGAGACACTCCCCGAGCGCCTGCTTCGCGACGAGCGCGACCTGACGCTGCCGGACGTCCTCCGCATCCAGCACCTCCTCGGTCAGAAGCCACACGAGGCAGGCGCGGCGCGCCGTCAGATGCTCGCCGGCGTCCCGATCGACCGGCGCGGACTGGCGGAGGTACCGCGGTTGGTCGTCGGCGGGGGCCTGGACCGCACGGTCCCGCTGTCCGATTCCGAGCGGCTCGCCGAGTGGCTCGACGCCGGGTACGAGCCGTTCGCTGCGCATTCGCACTACGGGTTGGTCGTCGGCGAGAACAGCTATCTGCAGGTCGCGGACGCGATCCGCGGCTTCCTGGAGGCCAATCGGCTCTAAGGCAGCGGCTCGTTTCGCGCGGGAGGGCTCGCGGCTACTGGCAGCACATCTTCAGGCCGATCACCGGAGCGCCGAAGTACACGATCAGCCCGAGCACGACGAAAAGCATGATGAGGCCGACGGCGAGGATCGCCAGCTCCCTGAGGACGACCCGGAGCCGAGAAGGTCCTGGCTGATCGCTCATCGACGGGAGTCTAGCCCGCTTCCGTCGACGTCCCAATGGCGTCACTGGTAAGATGCCGACCGGCCGGAGCACCCTCCGAGCCGACAGGGCCGCATTCGTCTAGAGGCCCAGGACACCGCCCTCTCAAGGCGGAGATCACCGGTTCGAATCCGGTATGCGGTACCAACGTCACGAAGGTCCACTCCCGCCTCGTGATCCTCGTCCGGGGCGACTTCGCGCCGCAGTCTCCATGCGAATGACCGAACCGACAGCTGCGCCTGAGCCGATCGGCCGCGCCGACCTCCTTGCGGCCGCGCGTCGGCTCGTGTCCACGCTGCCGGATGGCCTCGCAGTCCTCGTCCTCACGGGCCCCGCCGGGATCGGCAAGACCACGATCTTCGACACGGCCGTCGACTCGGCCGCGGACGATGGTGTTCGGGTCCTTCAGGCACGACCTGCTGAGTCCGAGCGCGAGCTGACACTGGGCGGCCTGACCGACCTGTTTGCGGACGTCGCGGACGATGAGCTCGCCGCCTTGCCCGAACCGCAGCGCCGGTCGCTCGCCGCGGCCCTCCTGCGCGACGACGACCCGACCGCTCCCAACGATCAGCGGACGCTTTCGGTCGCTGCGACCGGCCTGCTCCGGCACTTGGCCGGATCGGGCGCAAGCGTCCTCGTCGCGATCGACGACGCCCAATGGCTCGACGCCAGCTCGGCGGGGATCGTCGCCTACTCTCTCCGGCGGCTGATCGACCAGCCGATCGGCGTGTTGCTCTCCGTGCGGCCCGGTAGCGGAGATCCGAAGTCCACCGGCGAGTTGCTCGCGTCGTTGCCCGCCTCGCGCGCCGTGCGTCTCGATGTCGGGCCGATGTCGCTGGCATCTCTGCACCAGCTCTTCGAGCAGCGGTTCGGGCGCTCATTCCCGCGGGTGACGCTCGTCAGGATCGAAGCCGCCTCGGGTGGGAATCCCTTCTATGCGCTCGAGGTTGCCCGGTCGCTGCTGGCTCAGGGCGTGACGGTCACGCCCGGCGCGTCGCTACCGGTCCCGAGCACGGTCGGTGGCTTGGTGGCTGCCCGGATCGGTGCGCTCCCCCCGTCGACGCGCCGGGCGCTCCTCCTCACCGCGGCCTCGTCTGAGCCGACCCTCGCCACTCTCAGGCGCGTCGATCCGGGCGTCGTGGCTGCGCTCGAACCGGCGCGCGCGGAAGGCGTCATCACCATCGACGAGGGCATCGTCCGGTTTGCCCACCCGCTCTTTGCGCACGGCGTCATCTCGGCTGCGGGATCTGACGAGGTAGCCGGCGTCCACGCAGCGCTTGCGGCCGCCGCGGAATCGGCCGATGCCCGCGCCCGCCATGCCGGGCAGGCCGCGAAGGCGCCCGACCAAGCGGTCGCGGAACAGCTCGAGGAGGCGGCGGCGGGCGCGCGGTCCCGTGGCGCCACGCTCGATGCCGCCGGCCTGTACGAGCAGGCGAGCCGGTTGACGCCCGAGGCACTGGCGGACGACGCGGTGCGCCGGGTGCGCCTCGCGGCCGAATGCCTGTTCATCGATATATCCGAGGTCGTCCAGGCTGACGCGCTCCTCGCGCGCGGCCTGCCCCGCGCGCGACCTGGTCCGGCGCGCGGCGAGGCCCTGAGCCTCCGAGCGATCATCTGGTACTACCACGGCCGCGCCGCGGACGCGGTGACCCTCGCCGAAGAGGCACTCGCCGAGGCGGGGACCGACCCCGCGACGCGGGCCCGGATCCTCGTCCGTCTGGCGTACCTTCGCTGTCAGCTCGACGTCCCGAGCGGACTCGCGACCGTGGATACCGCGATGCACGTGCTCGACGGCTTGGGTGCCACAGCGGACGACGACCTCCTCGCCAACGCGATCCTGCTGCGCGCTTCACTCCGACTCGCGCTGGTCGAGCCGATGGACCCGGTCGAAGTCGCCCGCGGTATATGAGTTATGATGTGCTTCGTGTTGTGATTGTTTG
>JBJMNA010000018.1:0-5959 GCA_045804485.1 Chloroflexota bacterium | reverse complement strand
GGTCGCCCGACAGCTGTCGGTGCGCCTGGACGAGCTTTCGGATGTTGTCGATCGTGCTCGCGGTCTGCGAACCCCGCATCAGGAACAGGTTCTGGCCGTAGCGCGCGATGCGATCCATGGATGGTCGGAGTCGCGGGTTGTTCGCCATCTGGGCGGTCGCTTCGCCCTCGGCCATCCACGTCCCGAGGATCTCCTTGCGGACGTCCTGGATCTTGATCGCGCCCGTCTTGTGAGGCAGATGCGCGAGCGCTGATTCCATGGCGATCAGACGATTGAGCAGGTACTGCTCGTCGTGTTCGAAGCAGATGTAGAGGACGTTCGCCTGGCCACCCGAAGCGACGTTGCGCGCCATCTGGAGGGCCATCGTGGTCTTGCCGGTCCCCTGCGCGCCGCCGATGAGCAGGAGCTCGCCGGTTCGCAGGCCCGTGCCGATCGTCTTGTCGAGCGGGGTGAAGCCGAGCGGCACCGGCTGGTACTCGGCGACATGGCCGCTGGTGACCTTGTCGTTGAGATCGACGAGGACGTCGAGCGCCGATCGCGGCGTCAGGCTGCCGTTCGCGGTGTCGAGCCGCCACGGAGCGGCTTTGGCAGTGGTATCGGGAGCGTCTGTGCTCACGCGGTCGGTTCCTCCCCGGGGGTGGTGCGGTGGCCACAGGGTAGCACCCGGAAGGGCCCGAATCACCCACCCGCACCTGCCAAATCCGCACAGGCTCCGGCGGTGACGACCGTCAACGAGGCAGGTCGACCAGCTCGTCGAACATCCGCGCGAACGTCCGGATCCCGGTCTCGTAATTGCGCAGGTCCATCCACTCGTTCGGCGCATGCGCGTTGTCGTCCGGCGGCGTGATCCCGAGGAGGACGACCGGCAGACCGAGGATGCTCGAGAAGCTGGCGCAGACCGGGATCGAGCCACCCTCGCGGATGTAGACCGGCGGCTGGCCGAACGTCGCCTCGAGCGCCCGCGCCGCGGCGAGCGTCGCGGGATGATCCATCGGCGTCAGGCTCGGGTGACCGCCACCGAGGGACCTGACGCTCGTCCGGACGCCAGGCGGCGCGATCTCCTCGACGTACGCGCGGAAGGCCTCGAAGATCCGGTCGGGATCCTGGTCTGCGACGAGCCGGCAGCTGACCTTGGCGTGCGCATGTGCCGGGATGATGGTCTTACTCCCCTCGCCCATGAAGCCGCCCCAGATCCCGTTGACGTCGAGCGTCGGCCGGATCGCGCGCCGCTCGAGCGTCGTGTAGCCGGTTTCGCCGACGAGCGTCGGCAAGCCGAGACGCTGGAGATACGCGTCCTCGTCGAACGGGAGCGCCGCGAGCGCGGCCCGGTCCTCCTCCGGAAGCGCGACCACGTCGTCGTAGAAGCCCGGGATGCGGATCCGGCCATCGGGTCCCTTGAGTCCCGCGATGATCTGGGCGAGCGCGTTGGCAGGGTTCTGGACGACGCCGCCGTAGCCGCCGGAATGGAGATCGACGTCCGTGCCGACCACGTCGATCTGGGCGTACATGATGCCGCGCAGGCTCAGCGTGATCGCCGGGATGTTTCCTTCGAAGAAGCCCGAATCGCTGATGATCGCGACGTCTGCGGCGAGCCTGTCGCGGTTGGCCTCGAGCCAGGCGTCGAGGTGGACCGAGCTCGACTCCTCCTCGCCCTCGAAGACGTAGCGGACGTTGATCGGGAACGCTCCGCGCGTCGCGAGGAGAGCCGCGGCGGCCATGACGTGGGCGTGGATCTGGCCCTTGTCATCGGCGGCGCCGCGAGCGAGCAGCCGGTCGCCGACGACGATCGGCTCGAACGGTGTCGACTGCCAGAGCTCGAGCGGGTCCACGGGCTGGACGTCGTAATGGCCGTAGACGATGACCGCCGGCTGACCGCCGGCGTGCAGCCAGTCGGCATAGACCACTGGGTGACCGCCGGTTTCGGCGACCTCGACGTTCTCGAGGCCGGCCGCGGTCAGCGCATCCGCGAGCCAGCCCGCGGCAGCACGGCAATCGTCGGCGTGGGCGGGGATGGCCGAGATGCTCGGGATACGGAGGAAGTCCTTGTAGGACTCGAGACGCGCGTCCCTGGTCCCGTCGAGATGGGCGTCGAGGGCGGCGTCGGGTGCGGCGGTGGGGTTCGGCATCGGGCCATCCTAGCCGAGCGTGGCCGGCGCCGGAATCGAAACGAGCGGGCCGTTCCCGGCCCGCTCGTCGTCGGTGTCGCGTGCTCCGCCCGGGATCAGGCCGGCTGGGGGTTGGGCTCCGCCACCGGCTGTCCGGGGCCGACGATGGTCGGGATTCCGTGCATGTCGGGCTTCGGCGGCAAATCCGAGAAGAGGGCCTCGAACGCCTCCGAGTCGACTGTCTCTTCGGCGACGAGCTTCTCGGCGAGGGCGGTCAGCTTGTCGCGGTGGGTCGTGAGGACCTCCGTGGCCCGCTCGTAGGCCTTGTCGATGATCGCCCGGACCTCCTCGTCGATGGTCCGTGCGACCTCGTCGCTGTAGTCACGCTGCTCGCCCATCGAGCGGCCCAGGAAGACCATCTCGTCGCGCTTCCCGAAGGACAGCGGCCCCAGCTTGTCGCTCATGCCGAACTCTGTGACCATCCTGCGGGCCAGGTCGGTCGCCTTCTCGATGTCGTTGCTGGCGCCGGTCGTGGTGTCGCCGAAGATGAGCCGCTCGGAGACGTTGCCACCGAGGAGCCCTGCGATCTTGTCCTCGAACTCGGTCTTGCTCTGGAGGTAGCGATCCTCGGTCGGCAGCGCCATCGTGTAGCCGAGGGCCATGCCGCGGCTGATGATCGTCACCTTGGCGACCGGATCGCACTTCGGCAGGATCCGCTGGACGACGGCGTGGCCGCCCTCGTGGTAGGCGATGATCGCCTTCTCGGCGTCCGAGATGATCCGCGACTTGCGCTCCGGCCCCGCGACGATCCGCTCGAGGGCTTCCTGGAACTCGGACATCCCGATGACCTTCTTGTTGCGCCGAGCCGCGAGGATGGCCGCCTCATTGACGAGGTTGGCCAGGTCCGCGCCGGAGAAGCCTGGCGACTGGCGGGCGACGCCTTCGACTTCGACACCCTTGTCGAGCGGCTTGCCTTTGGTGTGGACCTTGAGGATCTCGGTGCGGCCCTTCATGTCGGGTCGGTCGAGGATGACCTGGCGGTCGAACCGACCGGGCCGCAGGAGCGCCGGGTCGAGGACGTCGGGCCGGTTGGTCGCGGCGACGACGATCACGTTGGTGTTCGTGTCGAAGCCGTCCATCTCGACGAGGATCTGGTTGAGGGTCTGCTCGCGCTCGTCGTGGCTGCCACCGAGGCCCGCGCCGCGCTGGCGACCGACGGCGTCGATCTCGTCGACGAAGACGATGCATGGCGAATTGCGCTTGGCCTGGTCGAACAGGTCGCGGACGCGGCTGGCGCCGACGCCGACGAACATCTCGACGAACTCCGAGCCCGAGATGCTGAAGAACGGGACGCCCGCCTCACCCGCGACGGCGCGGGCCATCAGCGTCTTGCCGGTGCCGGGAGGTCCGACGAGCAGGACGCCGCGCGGGATGCGCGCGCCGAGCGAATTGAACTTCTCCGGGTACTTGAGGAACTCGACGACCTCCTGGAGCTCGGTCTTGGCCTCGTCGACGCCAGCCACGTCGTTGAAGGTGACGACCGTCTTGTTGCCGAGGAACATCCGCGCCCGGCTCTTGCCGAAGCTCAGGGCCTGGTTATTGGTGCCCTGGGCCTGGCGCATCATGAAGAAGATGAACCCGCCGATGACGAGCAGCGGCAGCAGACCGGTAAGGAGCAGCCCAAGCCACGACGTGTCCGGCGCGGGCTCCGCCTTGTAGATGTCGGGCGCGAGGGTCTGGTTGCCGGCCTTGGCGGCGGTCTGCATGTCGTTCGGGTAGACGATCGTCAGGACGCTCGGGACCGTCACGGTGTAGGCCGGGCTCCCGTCGTTGCGCTTCACGCTGAGCGTCTCACCCTGCTGGACCACCGACCCGACATGGCCGAGCCGAACGTCGTCGAGGAACTGCGAATAGCCGATCGGGTTCGGCTGCGAGCTGGACTGGATCCACGTGAACAGCAGTGCCGCGGTCCCCACCACGAGGACCAGCATCACGATGCCGTTCCGGAAGAACTTGGGATTCAAAAGGAGCCTCCGGGTCGAGCGAGCGACGACCGTGCGCCGCCGGTGTTTCCGAGTATAGCGTCGAGTGCCGTGACGACCCCGTGACGGAGGTCCCATCGGTCGTGACAGTCATACGGACGTCGGGGCGTCCGGGATGGTGTCGGGAACCGAGATGAAGGAATCGAAACGGCCCTCCGTCTCGGAGGGCCGGTCATCGATCGATGCTGGTAGCGGAGGGCGGATTTGAACCACCGACCAAGGGCTTATGAGTCCCCTGCTCTACCACTGAGCTACTCCGCCACGACCACGAGGATACCGAAGTCGCCGCGAGCCCGGCAACCGTGGCCCCTACGTGCGCGCGGGAGCCACCGGTGGCGGACCGCGTCACGTCAGCGGATGGAGCCGACCCGTCCCGACATCGAACACGAGGCCATGGATCCGATCGGCCTTGATCCACGGATGGGCGCGCAGACGGTCCACCGAGGCGAGGATGCTCGCCTCGAGGTCATCGAACGACCCGAGATCGATCGCGAGGTCCTCGCCGGTTTTCGCCGTCAGCTGGCGATGGATCGCCGCCTCGTCCGCTCCGAGAAGGCCGCAGCGCGTATGGCCGATGACGACGATCTCGTCGGTACCTAGGAGCGTCTGACTGACGATCAGCGAGCGGATGACGTCGTCGGTTGCGATGCCGCCGGCATTTCGGATGATGTGCGCATCGCCGGTTCGGAGGCCGAGCGTCTCCTCGACGTCCAGCCGCGCGTCCATGCACGCGACGATCGCGATCCGGCGCAGCGGCGCGGCGGTCAGCGCGGACCGATCGAACGACTCCGTGTAGCGCTCGTTCTCGGCCAGGATCCTGTCGAACTCGGCGCCGTCGCTCATCCGTTCGAGATCAGGAGCCGGGACCGAACAACAGCGTCAGCCAGTGCTCGAGCGGTGTGCCGGAGCTCGCCGCACCGAGCCGAACGGACGCCGAGCCCGGTGAATCGGGCGACAGCGAGGGTGCCGCCGCCTCGAGACTGAACGCGATCTCGTGCGGACCACCGAGGCCGTAGCCGCGCGCCTGCTGCAGGACGAATCGACGATCGCCGATTCGCTCGACTTCGCGCTCGAGACCAGCGACCTGGTCGCGTCGCTGCGCGTTCGAGTCGATCATCGCCTGCGCCTTGGTCGTCGCGGCCGCTGCCTCGCTGACCTGGCGAGCGAACACGAACAGGATCCATGTGACGAGGACCGCACCGACGAGGATGGCCATCCGGCGGCGCGTGAACCCGGCGATGGGAAGCGCGGTAAAGCTCGGTTCGCCGGGTCGCGGCGCGGACCTCGCTCCGCCGTCCGCGGCACCCGCGGACGGGGTCGCGTCGGAAGCGTCGGGGGCGTCGTCTGTCGGCGTCGGGAAGAACCGGCGGAGCATCGAGACGAGGGTAGCTAACCCGCAGCTGACGTGTCAACTCGGATCCGCTCGTGACACGAGACCTGTCACAGCGTGGCTGCAGCGTCTGCTAGACTCGCGGCGTTTCGAACGCCCGTTCTGTTCGAGAGGCAGCCGACATGCGCACCTACGCCCCGGCCGACACCGCCGCCGTCCTGTCCCGCCTGCTCGAGGAGCCATCCATGGCGCGCGGCGTCGTCCACCATGCGGTCCTGCCAGCCCGGCCACCCGACTTCGGCGACTTCCCGGACTGGCTCGACGCCCGCATCGTCGCGGGTCTTGCCGGTCGAGGCATCAGCCGCCCGTACACGCACCAGGCGGAGGCGATCGAGGCGGTCCATTCAGGCTCGGACGTCGTCGTCGTGACGCCGACGGCGTCGGGCAAGTCGCTGTGCTATTCGGTGCCCATCCTCCAGGCG
>JBJMNA010000017.1:0-10508 GCA_045804485.1 Chloroflexota bacterium | reverse complement strand
GGGGATCCCCATCCCGGGGTTCGTCCCGTAGGTGACCATGGGCTCGAGCGCGTTCGCGTCGATGGTGATGGTCTTGTCGTAGGTCGCCCCGTCATCGGTCGGCAGGGTCCGCCAGCCGGCGACCGCCTCGTCCCAGGCGGGGCCGCTCGGAGCGTGCGGCCGGCCGTGGAGGTACTGGAACGTCGTGTCGTCGGGGGCGATCAGCCCGGCTCGCGCGCCACCCTCGATGCTCATGTTGCAGACCGTCATCCGCTGCTCCATCGTCAGCGCGCGGATGGCGTCGCCCGTGTACTCGAAGACGTGACCCGTGCCGCCACCGATCCCGATCCGGGCGATCAGGGCGAGGATGATGTCCTTGGCGCTCACGCCGGGCGTGAGGCGACCGTCGACACGGACCTCGTAGGTCTTCGGATCACGCTGGAGCAGCGTCTGGGTCGCGAGGACCATCTCGACCTCGCTCGTGCCGATCCCGAACGCCAGCGCCCCGAAGGCGCCGTGCGTGCTCGTGTGTGAATCGCCGCAGACGATCGTCATCCCGGGCTGGGTCAGGCCGAGCTGCGGGCCGATGACGTGGACGATGCCCTGTCCGGGGTCGCCGATGCCATGGAGCGGGATCCCGAACTCCGTGCAGTTCGCCTCGAGCTGGTTGACCTGCGCGAGCGCCATCGCGTCGAGGAACGGCAGGCTGCGGTCGGTCGTGGGGATCGAATGGTCGGGCGTGGCGACGGTCTGGCCCGGCCTCCGGACGCCGATCGCGCGGGCACGCAGTCCGGAGAAGGCCTGCGGGCTGGTCACCTCGTGGACGAGGTGGAGGTCGACGGCGAGGACCGCGGGCGCACCAGGATCCTGCGTGACCACGTGGTCCGTCCAGATCTTCTCGACGATCGTTCGGGGAGTGGCGGCTGTCATCGTCCGAGCGTAGCAGACCTTCGAGCGGTGCCCGGAAACGGAAACGGAGCGGCCCGAGGGCCGCTCCGATCAGACGTGCCGGAGGCCGGAGGTGGCCCCGTTCGGCTGGGTTTCCGGGCGTCGGCGCCGGCCCTTCGGCCGGTCGACACCGTGGTGGCGCGGCTCATCCGCGGCACCGGCAGGCGTCAGCCTGTCGCTACCACTTCATCCCCGCGCCGAGTGTCAGGGCCATGGTCGCCAACAGCGCCAGGGCCATGGTGAAGCGCGCCAGGTTCGCCTTCACGACACCACCTCATGGATCGAGGTTTGCGCTGTCCCGCCGGCAACCGGGCGGTCTTCGCAAGGAAGATCCCTGGCTTTGCGTCCCCGTCTCACGACGGGTTTGCCCTGGACGGTGGTCCATCGCGGAGCGTCCATCGCTCCGACCCGAACGCTGGATGGAGGGGGACCAGCGGGACATCGGCCGTTGGTACCTCGGTCCGACGCCGCTCGGGTCAGTGCCGCCACGCACCAAGGAGGCCGGTGGGGTCAGGCGGCCCACCCAGACGACACCTCCTGCGAGCGGGACCTCACCGTCGACGGAGCCGTTCGTCCTATGGGGCTTGGTACGACGGTGCTCATCCGGCGCACTACCACCCACAGGTATAACGAACCGGCCCAGAGCCGCCCCGAACAACAGGAGCCGTAGCGATCTACGCGGACCGAGCCCCCGACAGCGTCCTCGGCGAGTCGACCAACCTCCGGTTGGTGCGCCTTCGCCTGTTCCTGGCGCTCGTCACGATGTTCGTCATCCCGATCGCCATCGCGGCGCCTGTGATCTACGGTCTCGGATGGGGCTGGGGCGCCTCGCTGGTGGCGCCGACGATCGTGCTGCTCAGCCTGTCGGCAGCGCTCGGCACCGTTGCGATCTGGCTCGCCCGCCGCGTGCTCGAGCCCGCGCAGCGGCTCGAGGCGGCACGCTTGATCCTCGAGGACGCCTATGACCGAGCGCGATCGGAATCGCTCCGCGACACGCTGACCGGGCTCGGCAACCACCGCGGCTTCCAGGAGGAGGTCGAGCGCCAGTGGTCGATGGCAGTCCGCCATTCGATGCCGCTCGCGCTCGCGATCATCGACCTGGACGACTTCAAGCAGATCAACGACACCCGCGGTCATGCAGCAGGGGACCAGGTCCTCCGACATGCCGCAACCACCATCGCCACCTACCTGCGGCGGTCCGACCGCGCGTTCCGGATCGGCGGCGACGAGTTCGCGATCATCATGCCCGGCACCGACGCCGAGCGCGGCCACTCGGTCGTGCGCCGGCTGCTCGCGGGCTGCCTGGACGGCAGCGAGGACGATCGCGACGGTCTCGCCGTCTCGTTCTCGGCCGGCGTCAGCTCGATCCCGGGTCTTGCGCGGGACCGTGACTCGCTCTTCGGACAGGCGGATGCCGCGCTGTTCTGGGGAAAGCGCCACGGACGGACCTGCGTGACGATCTACGACCACGACCGGCACGACACCCCCGTCACCGTCCGACCGCCGGCCGAGCTGTCCGCGATGGTGGCCAGGGTTGCGGCGACGGGCGCGATCCGCGCGGTGTTCCAGCCGATCTACGACCTCGCGACCGGTGCTCCGCGCGGCTTCGAAGGGCTCGTCCGGCCATTGGCCGACAGCGGGTTCACCGATCCTGCCTCGATGTTCGAGGCGGCGGAGGCGACCGGGCGCACCAGCGAGCTCGATCTCGCGTGCGTCAACACCGTCATGGAGACGGCGTCGCGCCTGCGTCTGCCGGGGACGCTGACGATCAACCTGTCGCCACGGACCATGGAGATGGACGGGTTCAGCGTCCACGCGCTGCTGCGGATGATCGTCCGCCACGGGCTCGACCCGCGCCACATCGTCCTCGAGCTCACCGAACGGGAGGCGGTCGAGGACATCGGCCGGATGCGCCAGGCCGTCGAGGCGTGTCGTGTCGCCGGGATCCGCCTTGCCGCGGACGACGTCGGCGCGGGCAACGCCGGCCTCCGCCTGCTGAGCCAGATCCGATTCGACATCGTCAAGATCGACATGTCGCTCGTCCAGGGCGGCGTGAACCAGGAAGCCTCTCTCGAGGTCCTCCGGACGCTCTGCGACCTCGCGGACCGATGGGGCGCCCTGGTTGTCGCCGAAGGCATCGAGACTCCGGCGCAGCTCGACGTCGTCCGCAAGCTCGGGATCGGTGCCGGCCAGGGGTATCTCCTCGGCCGGCCGACGGACCGCCCATCCACGGAGCCGCTCGATCTCGAGGAGATGAGCCGGAGCACCGATTGGTTGATGGACCGTCTTCGATCGATGCCGGCGTGAAATGCGGGCGAGATGAAGTGGTCGGTCCCGTGCGGTTGACGGGCGCACGATCCCTGCTAGACTGCCGCCACGTCGCGCTATCGCTGCCGACGCGCTCGCAGGAGATCGCATTGGCCTGGTTCTCAGGGGATCGCCGCAAGGTCGCCGTCGTCATCACGTCGGATGGCCGCCGCGTGCACGTTCCCCTCGATCCCGCCGACGTATCGCTCCTCGACCTTCTTCTTTCCCTTCCGGTGCTTGGTGGCCTTCTTGGGCTTATTACCGGCTCCCGGCGGGACCGAGGGACACGGAGGGACGAGCGCCGCTAGCGCCACCACCACCGATCACCTTCAGGACCCTCGCCGGGGAGGCGGGGGTCTTTCGTTTTTCCAGACGCAGGGAGGGCCGGCCCGATGACGATCGCCAAGGGAGAACCAGCGACCAGACGCAGCCACGTCCCGAACGACGGGACGGCGGAGGCGGCGGCGATCGAGCGCGCGCGGAAGGGGATGCTCCACGAGGGCCGTGACCTCAAGCGGACGCGGATCGGGGCTGACGTGCTGTGCGAGGCGCTGCTGCTCCAGGGTGTCGACGTCTTCTTCTCGTACCCGGGCGGCGTCATCCTGCCGCTCTACGACATCCTCGGCGACTATCCCGAGCTTCGCCACGTGCTCGTCCGTCACGAGCAGGGCGGAGCGCACGCTGCCGACGGCTACGCTCGCGTCACCGGCCGCGTCGGCGTCTGCATGGGAACGTCGGGGCCGGGCGCGACCAACCTCGTCACGGGCATCGGCACGGCTCTCCTCGATTCCATCCCGATGGTCGCGATCACGGGCAACGTGCCGGCCGCGCTCATCGGCAAGGACGCGTTCCAGGAGATCGACATCAACGGCATCACCCTCCCGATGACGAAGCACAACTACCTCGTCCGCGATGCCGACGAGCTGCCCCGCGTCGTCGCCGAGGCGTTCCACATCGCACGAAGTGGCCGTCCGGGGCCGGTCCACATCGACATCACCAAGGACGCGCTCCAGCAGGAGACCCGTGCCACGCATCCGACCGAGGACGAGGTCATCGCCGGATTGCCGGGCTTCCGTCCGAACATGGATGGCCATCCCCGCCAGCTGAAGCTGGCCGCTGCCGAGATCGCCACGGCGAAGCGCCCGGTCATCCTCGCCGGCCACGGCGTGCTTCACGCAGAGGCATGGGACGACCTCGTCGCCTTCGCGGAGAAGACGCAGATCCCGGTCGCGTGGACGCTCCTCGGGATCGGGGTGATCGACGAGACCCATCCGCTCGCCTACGGCTACATGGGCATGCACGGCTGGAAGCACGTCAATCGCGCGATCCAGAGTGCGGACCTCCTCATCGCCATCGGGATGCGGTTCGATGATCGGGTCACAGGCAACGTCCGGACCTACGCGCCGTACGCGCGGATCGTCCATGCCGACATCGACCCCGCCGAGATCGGCAAGAACGTGGCCGTCGAGGTCCCGATCGTGGGCGACGCGAAGCGCGTCCTCGAGGCGCTGACACGGCTGGTCGAGCCGGTGGACCCGTCGACGCGCACCGAGTACTTCGAGCAGCTCGCCGAGTGGAAGGCCGATTCGGTGTCGTCGTCGTGGCACGGCTCGGGCGCCTGGCGTGACGGGCTCCTGTCAGCCGACTACGTCATCGAGCGGATCGGGGAGCTGTCCGGGCACGACGCCACGTACGTCGCGGACGTCGGTCAGAACCAGATGTGGCTCGCGCGATACACGGGCTTCCGCCACCCGAACAGCCACGTCAGCTCGGGCGGACTCGGGACGATGGGGTACTCGGTCCCGGCCGCGATGGGCGCAGCCCTCGGCCGACCGGACCGCGAGACCTGGGCGATCACCGGCGACGGCGGCTTCCAGATGACCTTCCAGGAGCTGATGACCCTCGTCGCCGACCACATCCCGGTCAAGATCGCGCTGCTGGACAACAAGAAGCTCGGGATGATCCGGCAGTGGCAGGAGATCATCTACGCCGGCAATTACCACTCGTCCAGCCTCCCCGGCCCGGACTTCGCGAAGCTCGCGGATGCGTTCGGCATCCCGGCATTCCGGGCGGGGACGCCGGCTGACGTGGACGACGCCATCCGCGCGGCGCAGGCGGTCGACGGGCCGGCGCTCATCTGGTTCGAGATCGCCGAGGAGCAGAACATCTTCCCGATGATGCCGGCCGGCAAGGGCCTGTCGGACCTGATCGAGAAGTGGGGCGGTGCGGACGAATGAGCACCGACGGATCGTCGAACGGGCGCCTGCCGGCCGGGACGCCGACGCCGGCACACACGGCCCCGCCCGCGCGCGCACTGCCGGGCGGTGGCGAGACCCGCCGGCACGTCCTCGTCGCGGTCGTCCTGAACAAGCCGGGTGTCCTCAACCGCGTGTCGAGCCTCATGCGCGCCCGCAACTTCAACATCGATTCGCTCGCGGTCAGCCACACGGACAGCGACGACGTCAGCCGGATGACCATCACCCTCCACGGCGACGACGTGGCGGTCGAGCAGGCCGCGAAGCAGCTGTATCGGCTGATCGACGTCCTCAAGGTCCAGGACGTCACGTCCGAGCCGACCGTCCAGCAGGAGCTCGCACTCGTCAAGGTGCGTGCGACCGAGGCGACGCGGGCCGAGGTCCTCAAGCTCGTGGAGCTCTCGCGCGGGCGGGTCGTCGACCTCGCTGACGGCTCGGTCATCGTCGAGGTCACAGGCACAGAATCCGAGGTCGACGCGTTCGTCGCGCTGGTCCGGACCTACGGCATCAAGGAATTGGTCCGCACCGGCGCCGTCGTCATGGCGCGTGGATCCGGATCCATCGAGGAGGCGATCAAGCGATGAGTGCGCGGATGTACTACGACAACGACGCCGATCCGGCCTCCCTCGAGGGGCAGACCGTCGCGATCATCGGCTACGGCTCGCAGGGCCATGCCCACGCCCTCAACCTTCACGAATCCGGGATCGATGTCGTCGTCGGGCTGGCGCCGGGGTCGAAGAGCCGGGCGCTGGCCGCAGATGCCGGCTTGCGCGTGTCGGATGTCGCCGACGCCGTGCAGGAAGCCGACGTCATCATGATCCTCGTCCCGGACACGGCCCAGAAGGCCGTCTACGACGAGGAGATCGCGCCGCACCTGCACGCCGGCCACCTCCTGATGTTCGCCCACGGGTTCAACATCCACTTCGGGCGGATCGACCCGCCAGGCATCGTCGACGTCGGAATGGTCGCGCCGAAGGGGCCGGGCCACCTGCTCCGGTCGGTCTATCGGGCAGGCGGCGGGGTGCCTGCGCTGTTCGCGGTCCATCGCGATCCATCGGAAACCGCACGCGACCGCGTGCTCGCGTACGCCCGTGCCATCGGCTCGACCCGAGCCGGCGTCCTCGAGACGACCTTCGCGGAAGAGACCGAAACGGACTTGTTCGGCGAGCAGGCGGTGCTGTGCGGCGGGACCGCCGCGCTCATCAAGATGGGCTTCGAGACGCTGGTCGAGGCCGGCTACCAGCCCGAGCTCGCCTATTTCGAGACGATGCATGAGCTCAAGCTCATCGTCGACCTCATCTACCGCGGCGGACTCAACTTCATGCGCTTCAGCGTCAGCGACACCGCTGAGTACGGCGACTACGTCAGTGGCCCTCGGATCATCGACGACCACGTCCGGACGACCATGAAGCAGGTCCTGACCGAGATCCAGGACGGGACGTTCGCTCGCAACTGGATCGCCGAGAGCGAATCCGGACGCAAAGAATTCCAACGCCTGCGTGCCGCGGACCGCGACCATCTCGTCGAGCGTGTCGGCGGGCGGCTGCGCGCCCAGATGCCGTTCCTCGACCCGGTCGAGGTCGTGGCCGGCCAGTCCCAGGCGTCGGCGACGACGCCGGGCGCCGCCCGATGAGCGCGGCCGTACCCCGGCCTGCCGGGCCTTTCGTCCCGGCAGGCACCGTCCGGATCTTCGACACGACACTCCGCGACGGCGAGCAGGCGCCCGGCGCCGGGCTGACGGCCGCCGAGAAGCTCGACGTTGCGCGCCAGCTCGCTCGGCTGAAGGTCGATGTGATCGAGGCAGGGTTCCCGGCCGCCTCGCCCGGTGACTTCGAGGCCGTCCGCCGGATCGCGCAGGAGACGCGTGGCGGGATCGCGGTCGCGGCCCTCGCGCGGTGCAAGGACGGCGACCCGCAACGGGCGATCGAGGCGATCAAGGTCGCGGAACGGCCGCACCTCCACGTGTTCATCGCGACGAGCGACATCCACCTCAAGCACAAGCTCCGGATCGACCGGGAGACCGCACTGGCGGAGGCGGTCCGCTGGGTCCGGCACGGGCGCGAGGAGCTCGGCCGCGACGCCGAGATCGAATTCTCGGCCGAGGACGCGTCCCGCACCGACCTCGACTTCCTGCTCCAGATCTACGAGGCCGTGGTCGAGGCCGGCGCATCGACCGTCAACATCCCGGACACCGTCGGATACGCGATCCCGTCGGAGTTCGGGCAGCTCGTCGAGAAGGTCGTCAACCTCGTCGGCGACCAGGCGACCGTCAGCGTCCACTGCCACAACGACCTGGGGCTCGCGACGGCCAACACGCTCGCGGCCGTCCAAGCGGGCGCGCGGCAGGTCGAGGTCACCATCAACGGCCTCGGCGAGCGTGCCGGCAACGCATCGCTCGAAGAGGTCGTCATGGCGCTTCGGACGCGCCCGACGCAGTTTCCCGACCTCGGCTCCGGCGTCGCCACGGAGCAGCTCACGGCCGCAAGCCGCCTCGTGAGCTACCTGACGGGCTTCACGGTCCAGCCGAACAAGGCGATCGTCGGCGGCAACGCCTTCGCGCATGAATCCGGCATCCACCAGGACGGCGTCATCAAGAACCCGCTGACCTACGAGATCATGACCCCACAATCGGTCGGGCTCTCCGGCAGCCAGCTCACCATCGGAAAGCTGTCGGGGCGCCGCGGGCTGCAGGGGAAGCTGCGCGAGCTCGGCTACGAGTTCGAGGGCGACGCGCTCGACGAGATCTATCGCCAGGCCGTGGCGCTTGCCGACGCGAAGAAGGAGGTCACCGACGCCGACCTCCACGCGCTGGTCGAACAGCGCTCGTCCGAGGTCCCGGCTTCCGTCGAGATCGTCGGCTGGAGCGTGACGTCGTCGCACGGCGGCAACGCGACGGGTTCCGTCACGATCAGCGTCGCTGGCGAGGAGCGGGGTGCCGACGCCACGGGCAATGGGCCCGTGGACGCGCTCTTCGACGCCGTCGACGAGGCGCTCCAGCCCCTTCTCGGCTGGCATCCGACCTTGACCGAGTACGAGATCAAGGCGGTCAGCGCCGGCGAGGACGCGCAGGGCCAGGTCCTCGTCCGCTGTCGCCGGTCGTCGGACGAGGGACCGGGCGCGCTCATCGTCACGGGGCACGGATTGAGCACGAATATCATCGAGGCCTCGCTCGAGGCCTACGTCGTGGCAGTCAACAAGCTCCACGGCGCCGAGATCAATGGCGTGTCCGTCGCGTTCGTCGCGCCGCGCCAGGGCGAGTCGCTCCCGTGACGACATACCGGGTCGCCACGATCCCGGGCGACGGCGTCGGGCCGGAGGTCATCGCGGCGGCGCGCCGTGTGGTCGACGTGGCGGGCGCCCGGTTCGGCTTCGCGGTCGGCTGGTCGGAGCTCGTCGTCGGCGGCGCCGCCATCGACTCGTTCGGGGTCGCGATCCGCGACGAGGACATCGCGGTCTGCCGGGCGGCGGACGCCGTCCTGCTGGGAGCCGTCGGCGGGCCGAAGTGGTCCGACCCGAGCGCGTCCGTCCGGCCTGAGCAGGCGCTGTTCGCGCTACGTGGCGGGCTCGGGCTCTTCGCCAACCTGCGGCCGATCTCGGTCCAGCCGATGCTCGTCGGTTCGTCGCCGCTCAAGCCAGAGCTGCTCGCTGGTGTCGACATGGTGATCGTGCGCGAGCTGACCGGCGGGCTCTATTTCGGTGACAGGACCGAGGCCGGGCCGGAACGGGGCGACCGGCGTGCAGTTGACATGCTCGCGTACGCGGAGGATGAGATCGAGCGGATCGTCCGCCTGGGATTCGAGCTCGCCCGGAGCCGGCGCGGGATCCTGACTTCGGTCGACAAGGCGAACGTGATCGCGACCTCGCGGCTCTGGCGCAGGATCGCCGACGAGCTTGCGACGGAGTATCCCGATGTCCGGCTGAGCCACCAGCTCGTCGACTCGTGCGCGATGCTGCTCATCCGCCGGCCAGCCGACTTCGACGTCATCGTTACGGAGAACCTGTTCGGGGACATCCTGTCTGACGAGGCTGCCGTGCTCGCCGGAAGCCTCGGCGTCCTGCCGTCCGCGTCGCTCGGCGAGCGGAAGACCGAGCACGGCACGTTCGGGCTCTACGAGCCGATCCATGGTTCCGCCCCGGACATCGCCGGGCGGGATATCGCGAATCCGATCGGCACGATCCTGTCAGCCGCGATGATGCTTCGGACGTCACTCGGGCAGACAGACGCAGCGGACGCGGTCGAGGCCGCCGTCGCGACCGCGCTCGCTGACGGCTGGCGGACGGCGGACCTGGCGGACGCGGCCGATCCTGACGATGGCCTCGTGGTCGTCGGCACGACGGGGTTTACGACGGCGGTCATCGACGCTCTCGAGGCGGGGGTCCCGGCATGAGCGACGCGCCGGTCATCCTCTACGACACGACACTTCGCGACGGAACACAGGGCGAGAACATCACGCTGTCGCTCGCCGACAAGCTCCGGGTGGCGCGGATGCTCGACGAGTTCGGCATGCCGTACATCGAGGGCGGCTGGCCCGGCTCCAATCCCAAGGACATCGAGTTCTTCGCGGCGGCACGGTCCATGCGCTGGGAAGGCGCGCGGCTCGCGGCGTTCGGGATGACCCGCCACCGGTCGAACGCCCCGACCGAGGACCCGAATCTTCGGGAGCTGGTCGCCGCCGAGACTCCCGTCGTGACGATCTTCGGGAAGAGCTGGCTGCTCCACGTCATCGAGGTGCTCGGGGCCAGCCCGGCCGAGAACCTCGACATGATCGCCGACTCGATCGGCTTCGTCGTCGACCGCGGGCGCGAGGGGATGTACGACGCCGAGCATTTCTTCGACGGCTATCGCGACGACCGCGACTACGCACTCGCGACACTGCGCGCCGCCCACCAGGCAGGCGCCCGGACGCTCGTCCTGTGCGACACGAACGGCGGGACGCTGACCGATGAGCTGACGGCGATCGTCGTCGACGTCCGCGACGCGCTGGCCGGTGATCCGGACGCGCCGGCGGTCACCTGGGG
>JBJMNA010000016.1:0-4091 GCA_045804485.1 Chloroflexota bacterium | reverse complement strand
CCGCGCCGCCCCACTGGCGGTCATCTTCGTGGTCGTCGAGGTGTTGCTCTCGCGCGGCTCGGTCTCGTTCACGGAGCCGCTCAACGTCGTCGGGACGCTCACCCTGCCGTTGCTCAGCGGCGTCTTCCCGATGCTGCTTCTGCTCGCCGCCCGGCGCCGGGGCGACCGGCTGCCGGGCCGGATGATCGGGCCGCTCGGCTCGCCGGTCGTCGCTCTTGCGATCGGCGGCGTCTTCCTCTTCGGGGTGGTGGCATTCGGGCTCTGGATCTGGGATTCGCAGCTCGAGCGGCTGGCGGCGCTGGCGGTCGGCGGCGCGATGATCGTCCTCACGGTCGTCAGCTGGCGCCACGGAGCGTTCCGGCCCCGGACGGTGGTCGAATACCGGCTCGAGACGGGGCCACCCGACCGGGGGATCCTGTCGGTCGTGTCCGGTGGCAGAGCCGTGCCGACATCGGTGGACCTCGACGAATCGACGGGACGCCGCCAGGCCCACGGAGCCGAGATCGTCATCAACGCGCCCAACCGACTCCGCGCGATGACGGTCCACCTGCCCGCCGACATCGCGGCAGACGTGTCTTTATGGGTCCATTCCGTCGGCGCCGACGGCGGGACGATCCGTACGCCCGTCGACGTCCGCATCGACGACGACGCTCCGGATACCGCGTTCCGCGTCGCTGATCAGTCGGCGTCCTTCTTCGCCGTCCGCTCCGGCGGCGACCCGAGACGACTGACGATCTCGTTGGCACCGCGATCGGTCTCGCCATGACGTTCAGCCCAGCTCTGATCGGAGGCTCCTGATGTTTCGCCACTCCCCCATGGCCGTTGTGCGGATGACGGTGGTGCTTGCCGCCGTCGGCCTCCTGGTCGGCGCGTGCGGCGCCGCGGCGGCGCCGTCCAAGGCGTCGCTCGGCGATCCGACCAAGGACAAGCTCGCCCAGGTCGTCCAGCGCGGGACGTTGGTCGGGTACGCCGAACTCGACTACGCGCCGCAATCGATCCGCGTGGACGGGGCGACGCGTGACCCGAACACGAAATGTCAGCCGACTGAGATCACCGCTCGCGAGGTGACGGGGTTCGATGTCGAGACGACGAAGCTCGTGGCCAAGGCGCTCGGCGTCGAAGCCTGCTTCACGCAGCCGTCCTGGACGGAAGTGACGGCCGGCGGCTGGAGCGACCGGCTCGACATCGCCTATGGGTCCGGCGCGATCAATGCCACGCGGATGGCGCACCTGTTCATGACCCAGCCCTATTACTACGTCCCGCAGCGGTTCCTCGTGGCGAAGGATTCGACGGCCACCAAGCCGTCGGACCTCGACGGCAAGAAGATCGGCACGTGCACCAGTTGCACGGTCGAGTCGTATCTGAAGGGCACGCTCGTCATCCCGGGTGTCGATCTCGTCCAGAAGGTCAAGGACCCGACGCTCGTCGGCTTCGAGACGGAGAAGCCCGGGATCGATGCGCTCGCGGCAGGCAAGGTCGATGCATTCCTGACGGCCGAGCCCGTCGCCAAGGAGGCGATCAAGGAGGGCAAGCCCCTCCGCCTCCTCGATGGGGAGGCGTTCTCGATGTATCCCTCCGGGTTCGTCGACAAGTCGTCCGGGCTCCAGGTCAAGGCGTTCGTCGACCGTGTCGACGACATCATCCGGACCGCCCACAACGACGGGACGCTGAAGGCCATGTCGATGAAGTGGTTCGGCGCTGACTACACGACACCAGCCGGCCAGTTCGACCTCAGCAAGATCGGCCAGACAGTCCAGTGAGGGCAACGATGACAACGCGGATCGGATCGAGACGATCCATCTTCCTGGGGTTGGTGATGGCGGCCACGCTCGCCGGCTGTAACAGCGGTTCGACCGGCAGCAGCGCAGCGTCGCCGGCGGCTGACCCGACCAAGGACAAGCTCGCGCAGGTGCAGGCGCGCGGCACGCTCGTGCTGTTCACCGATCCCGCCTATCCGCCGCAATCGATGAAGGTCGACACCGCCGCGCGGGCAGCGAACACGAAATGCGCGCCGAACCAGCTCACCTCGCCCGAGATGGACGGCTACGACGTCGAGACCGGAAAGCTCGTCGCAGCCAAGCTCGGTGTCGAGCCGTGCTTCGTCGCGGCGCCGTTCGACGAGGTCATCGCCGGCGCGTGGGGTGATCGCTTCGACGTCGCCTGGGGCTCTGGCGCGATGACGACGTCACGGATGGAGAAGCTGTACGTCACGCAGCCGTACTACACGACGCCTGCGAACTTCTTCGTCAAGAAAAGCTCGAGCTACCAGTCGCCGGCCGATCTCTCCGGGAAGCAGGTCGGCGCGTGCTCCGGCTGCACCCACGAGCAGTACCTGCGCAAGACCCTCGCGCTCCCCGGCGAGACGCTCACCTATGCCGTGACCGACCCCAAGATCGTGACGTTCGCCCACGAGCCGCCCGGACTCGACGCCGTCGCCGCCGGCAAGATCGACGCGTTCCTGTGCAGCCAGCCGGTCGGTGCGGAGGCGATCGCCAAGGGCGGCGACCTCCGGATGCTCGACACGCCGGCCTTCTATACCTTCAAGACCGGCTACGTCGACCGCAGCATGACGCTCGCGCCGGGGCCGTTCCTGGCCGCGATCGACGGCGCGATCCGCGACCTCGAGGCCGGCGGCCAACTCAAGGCCGCCTCGACCAAGTACTTCGGCACGGACTACGTCACGGCCGCTGCTGCGTTCGACATGGCCAAGGTCGAGCAGAAGGTCCCGTAGAGGCTTTGGAGCGATGACAGCGACGCGCCGCATGGCCTGGCCCTGGCGCCGGAGCCTGCGCGCGCGGCTCGTCGCGTACTTCCTGCTGCTCTCGACCGTCACGGTCCTGGTCGTCGGGGCGGTCGTCTATGTCCGCGCGACCGGTGACCTGACCGCGGGCGTGTATGACCGGCTCGACGCCGTCGCGTCGGTCAAGGCGGATTCGCTCGAGCGCTGGATCGATGAACAGGCCCGCAACGTCGTCTATGTCGGGGCGATCCCTGGGTTCGGGGATGACGCTCGGACCTTCCTCGACCCGGCCGGGACGTCCGCCTCGAAGGACGAGGCCGCGACCCGTCTCCGGTCGGATCTCAAGGCCATCGTCGGCAACACGGCGGACGCGGAGGAGATCTTCATCCTCGATCTCGATGGAAACATCCGGCTGTCGACGCTGGCCGAACACGAGGGGATGTCGCAAGCGGATCAGGCGTACTTCACGAACGGGTCGTCGCACACGACCGTCCAGAACGTCTACACATCGGCACTCACCCAGCGACCGACGATCACCGTCGGCACGCCGCTCTTCGACCAGAACGGCGGCGGCCAGCGTGTCGCGGTCCTCGCGGCGGACCTGAGCCTTCAGCGGCTTGACCGGATCATCCTCGAGAGGACCGGGCTCGGCGAGTCGGGACGGACGTATCTCGTCGACGCCGATGGACGGCTCATCCAGGGTGCGACGGTGGCCGGACAGGGGGGCGCGGTCGACTCGGACGGCATCCGCCAGGTCCGGGCCGGCCAGACGGGGCAGGGTCTCTACGTCGACGATCGCGGCGTGCCCGTCATCGGGGTCTATCGCTGGATCGCGGATCGCGGCGCCGGGCTCCTCGCAGAGGTGAGCCAGGACGAGGCGTTCGCCTCGGCCCGCCAGTTGGCGCTCGTCATCGGGCTCGTCGGGTTGGCGTCGGCCGTCCTGCTCGCGGGCGGGATCTGGTTCGTGGCCCGACGCGTCACCGGGCCGATCCTGCAGCTCGCGGCGACGGCCGCCAAAGTCACCGCCGGCGACCTGGATGCGGTCTCCGGGATCCACTCGGAGGACGAGGTCGGGACGCTTGCCGTCGCCTTCGACGAGATGACGTCGGAGCTGCGTGCGAACGTGGCGACCCTCGAGCGGCGGGTCCAGGACCGGACGGCCGAGTTGGACCGCCAGAAGTCGTACTTCGAATCGCTCGTCGAGGTGAGCCCCGTCGCGATCGTGACGATGGATCGCGACGAGCGCGTCTCGGGCTGGAATCCGGCCGCGACCGCCCTGTTCGGGTTCCAGCCGGACGAGGCGATCGGCCGGAACATGGAGTTTGTATTAGTGTCGTTTTGGGATAGAGTG
>JBJMNA010000015.1:0-2632 GCA_045804485.1 Chloroflexota bacterium | reverse complement strand
GCTACGGCGGCAGCCTCGGCTACGCCTCCCGCGATCGTGCGCCGCGCGAGATGTTCACAGCGACCTGCTCGAGCTGCGGTCGCGAGGCCCAGGTCCCGTTCCGCCCGACCAGCGGCAAGCCGGTCTACTGCAGTGACTGCTTCCGGAGCCAGCGCGGGGGCTGATCTTCCCTCTCGCCGGCCGGCCGGCCACGGCCCCTGAACGAGCTCCCGATCACGACCCCGGTTGTCAGCCGACCGGGGTCGGTCGATTCCCGGCTGTCAGCCGCCCTCGGAGCGTTTCCCGGCGAGCGACCCGAAGTCGAACTTGCGTTCCCGGCCGTGGATGAGGCGGTCGATGTTGTCGGCGTGTGCCATCCAGATGAACGCGGCGCCGACGGCCGTGTAGAGCACGTACGGGAGCGGCGTCGTCGGGACGACAAGGAACACGAGGAGCATCGCCGGGAACATCGCCGCCGAGCCGATCAATGACCCGAGCGAGACGTAGCGCGTCAGCAGGATCACGACGATGAACACGGGTGTGGCGAGCAGGACCGCGACGGGCTGGATGACGAGCATCGTGCCGACTCCCGTCCCGACGCCGCGGCCGCTGCGGAACCCGGCGAAGACCGACCAGATCGCGCCGGCGACGGCCGATGCGCCGCACAGCACCTCGACGAGCGGATCGCCCGTGACGATCCGTGCCAACACGACGGGGAGTGCTCCCTTCAACAGGTCTCCTGCAACGACGACCGCGGCCCATCTCGGCCCGAGGGCTCGCAGCGCGTTGGTCCCGCCCGTCCGCCCGGAGCCGATCGTCCGTGGGTCCGTCCCGCCCGCGTAGCGCGCGACAAGGACGCCGACCGGGATCGATCCGGCGAGATACGCGATCAGCATCAGGACAGCGGTCCGGAGCACGATCGCGAGGTCCATCCGCACGCTCCAGCGAGTTCGGGACTCCCGTCGTGAGGTCCCGAGAGCCGGAGTCTAGCATCGGGTCGGCGGAGGTCCGAAAACGCGATGAACCCCGAACCGACGTCGGTTGCGGGACTCCGGACACCACGCGTACCATCGACCCCGATGACCCACCTGCCCAGCCGACCGTTCAGGTCGGCCCCGTGGCGCTCCGAGGCACCCTGACCCAATGGCTGTCGGATCCTCCAACGACTTCGATCTCGTCGTGCTGGGCGCCGGGACGGGTGGCTACACGGCGGCTTTCCGTGCCGGCCAGCTCGGCCTCAAGGTCGCCCTCGTGGATGACGACAAGATCGGCGGCACGTGCCTCCACCGCGGGTGCATCCCGACCAAGGCGTTGCTCGAATCCGCAGACTTCACGAACCGCGTGAACCACGCCAAGGACTACGGCGTCGTTCTCGGTGGCGAGGCGAGCGTCGACTACGCGGCGATGGCGGCGCGCCGGGACGCGGTCGTGAAGCGGATGTGGACCGGTCTCAAGACGCTGGTCGACAAGAACAAGGTGACCTGGGTCGCAGGTCGAGGTCGGCTCGATGGCCCGGGCAAGATCAAGGTCAGCCAGCCGGGCGAGGACGGCACGCCCGGCGGTGGCGGCGACCGCATCCTGAACGCCACCGACATCATCCTCGCGACGGGATCGCGGGTGAAGTCGCTCCCGGGCCTGGACCCGGATGGCAAGCGGATCGTCACGAGCGACGACGTCCTCAAGATGGCGAGCCTTCCCAAGGACATCGTCATCGTCGGTGCCGGTGCGGTCGGCGTCGAGTTCGCGAGCATGTTCGCCGACCTTGGGACCAAGGTGACGCTGCTCGAGTACCTGCCGCAGATCGTCCCGCTCGAGGACGTCGACGTCAGCAAGGTCGTCGAGCGCAACTTCACGAAGCGCGGCATCACCGTCATGGCCAACGCGCGCTTCGACGCGAAGTCGGTCACGACCGACGACAAGGGGATCTGCCTGATGGTCGGTCCCGAGGGAAAGGATCAGGCGGAGCTGCGCGCCGAGATGATGCTCGTCGCGACCGGGCGCGCGGCGAACGTCGAGGACGTCGGCCTCGAGACGACCAAGGTCGAGACCGACCGCGGCGTCATCAAGGTCAACGGCCGGATGCGGACGAAGGAGCCGCACGTCTACGCGATCGGCGACATCATCGGCGGGCTGTGGCTAGCGCACACAGCGGCTCACGAAGGCCTCATCGCCGCCCATACGATCGCGGGCGACGTGGACGTTCACGAGATGGACTACACGAAGCAGCCTCGGGCGACCTACTGCCGGCCCGAGATCGCGTCGATCGGGTTGACGGAGGCGCAGGCCAAGGAGGCCGGCCACACCGTCAAGATCGGTAAGGTCCCCTTCCAGGCCATCGCCAAGGCGATCATCGGCGGCGAATACGAGGGCTTCGCGAAGGTCATCGCCGACGCCACCACCGACGACACCCTTGGCGTCCACATCGTCGGTCCGCATGCCACAGACCTCATCGCCGAGGCATCGCTCGCCTTCGAGCTCGACGCGACGCCGTGGGAGATCGGCGGCTCGACCCACGCCCACCCGACGTTGGCGGAGGTCATCGGCGAAGCGGCGATGGCCGTCGACGGACGGTCGATCAACTTCTAGGCGAAGCCGATGGCCGTGGCGAAGGGCAGCGACTCCAAGGCCGAGGGATCATTCGACGGTTCATTCG
>JBJMNA010000014.1:0-10779 GCA_045804485.1 Chloroflexota bacterium | reverse complement strand
GGTCGGTTGCCGGGAAGCGAGGTCCACGCCGCCGCGGCGCCTGCCAGCCCGATCGAAAGAGCGATGCCGCTGACCAGTCCGAGACGCCCGGGCCGCCGGAGGCCGCTCACGGTGCCGGTCCCCTCACGCCATCGAGAGCGGCGGGCGCCGACGGTTGAGAAGGACCAGAAGGAGCAACCCGCCGATGCCAAAGGTGGTCAACGTGAACCCGATGACGAGCGGCACGAGACCCGCTGTGCGGTCGGCGGTGGCCGACGTGCCCGGCAGGTCCAGGCCGGCCATGACCCGCGACGGTGAGCCTGCGCCGGACGCGTCGATCGCGAGGTCAAAGCCGAGGTCGGCAACCGCAGCATCGATGCTGACCTTCGTCAGCCAGCCGCTGGCGGGGATCCAGGCCATTCCCTTGTCGGACCGGAGATCGTCGAGCAGCGAACCGGTCGCCGGAGCGCTGTGGTCGAGCAGCAGTCCGTTGTCGCCGGTGGGCGCGGGCAGGAGGGACGGACGGCGGTCGGTCAACAGGTAGACATCGGCGTCGATCCGTTCGGCTGGCGTCTTCCCGAGTGCCAGGATCCGCAGAGGAACCCATGGGTTGTCGGTCGGGATCGTCACGTGGACCGGCGTGCCGTCGCCGATCGCCTGACCGCGAGCTGAGGCCGCGTCGGCATCGAACACCGCTGCGAGGAAGATCGGGGACCGCGCGGCGTAGAAGTCGAGGACCTCGGGGGCGTCGGGCGGGAGGCGGAAGCCGTGGTCCTTCGCCCACTGGCCGACGGCGGCCGCGCCGCCACGGAGCACCGTCACGTCGAGGGCGTCGATGCGGACCTTCATGAGCTCCTCCGCCGAATCCGCGGCGAGCGCCGCGCCCGCAGCCGGCGCCTCGAAGACGACCGGGTCCGTCTCGCGGACGAGCCGCTGGAGCGTCCAGTCGCCGCCCTTCTCGACGCTCGACGGGACGCCGGGCAGCGGAGTCAGCGACCCGAACGCCCCGCCGCCGCCGGCGAACTGGAAGGCCGTGACGTAGTGCTCCGCGCCGTCGTGGTATGCGGCCAGCGTCGTGGTCCGGAGCAGGTTCACCGCGCCGTTCGGTCCGATGAGACCGCCACACGCGGCGACCGGTCCGGCGGCGGCGACGACGATGAAGAGAGCGGCCGCGATCGCAGCGCTCCGTCGGCTGATCGAACGGTCCATCGTCGATCTCCCCTTGGGATCGCCGACCCTGGCGGGCCGGTCCTGTTGGGGCCCAAGACTCCGGATCGCGCTGCTGTGTTCCCTCGAGCGGGCCGGTCCCGGTCACGACTGGCCCCATCGCGGGATACAGGCCGCTTGCAGGCGGCGCGATGATGCGTCCATGCACCACCATCTGCGCCGCCCCGTCCTCGCCGCCGCCGTCGCCCTCATGGCAATGGCCACGATCGTCCCGGCCGCCTCGGCCGCGGACTTCCCGTCGTATGACGCGAAGTACCACACGTACGCGGAGATGGTCGCGGAGATCCAGGCCGCCCAGACGGCATACCCGGGCATCGTCGCGGTGCATTCCATCGGCAAGAGCTACCAGGGGCGCGACATCTGGGTCGCCAAGGTGTCCGACAACGTGGCCGTCGACGAGCCCGAGCCCGAGGTGATGTTCGATGGCCTCCACCACGCCCGCGAACACCTCTCGCTCGAGCAGACGCTGGCCATCCTGCGCTGGCTGACCCACGGCTACGGTACGGACCCGCGCGTCACGAACATCGTCAACACGCGCGAGATCTGGATCGTCTTCGCGGTCAATCCCGACGGCGCCGAGTACGACCTGACGGGATCGCCGTACCGCGGCTGGCGCAAGAACCGCCAGCCGAACGCCGGCTCGACCGCCATCGGGACGGACCTCAACCGCAATTACGGCTACCACTGGGCGTGCTGCGGTGGCTCATCGAGCACCAGGTCGTCCGACACCTATCACGGTCCGAGCGCCTTCTCCGCGCCCGAGACGCGCGCCGTCCGTGACTTCATGGCCAGTCGCCGGATCGGCGGACGCCAGCAGATCAGGACCGCCATCACGTTCCACACGGCCGGCGAGCAGATCCTCTGGCCGTACGGCTACACGAAGACGGACGTTCCGGGCGACATGACGACCGCGGATCACGCGGCGCTCGTCGCGCTCGGCAAGAAGATGGCTGCATCGAATGGCTACACCGCGATGCAGTCCAGCAGCCTCTACGTCACCGACGGCGATGAGATCGATTGGGCGTACGGCGTCGAGCACATCTTCATGTACACGTTCGAGATGTACCCGAGCCACAGCCAGGTCAGCACGATCAAGCGGTTCTACCCGCCGGACGAGGTGATCGGGCCGCAGACCGAACGCAACCGCGACGCGATCCTGACCCTCATCGAGGCCGCCGGCTGCCCGTACACGCTGACGGGGCTGGCGAAAGCGAACTGCGGGGCGTTGTACGACGACTTCGAGACCTTCCAGGGCTGGAAGACGAACCCGCTCGGCACCGACACGGCCAAGGCCGGCGCCTGGCAGCGCGGCAACCCGTCGGCGACGACCCGCCAGTCCGGCACGACCGTTTCCGGCTCCGACGCGCTCGTAACGGGCACGAAGGCCGGCACGACCGCGAGCTCGAATGACGTCGACGGCGGCGTCACGACGATCCGGTCCGCGCCGGTCGCGCTGCCGGCGTCCGTCGGCGCGCTCACCTTCCGGTACTACCTGGCCCACAGCGCGAACGCGACCTCGCTCGACTACTTCCGTGCGTACGTCGAGCGCGCGGACGGGTCGCGGACGCTCGTCCTCCAGGAGGTCGGGGCGCCGAACACGGACCTGCCGGCGTGGGCGTCCGCGTCGATCTCCATGACGCCGTGGGCCGGCCAGACGGTCCGGATCGTCTTTGCGGCCGCTGACCGCGGTCAGCCGAGCACGATCGAGGCCGCGGTGGACGACATCCGCATCAGGCGGCCGTGATCGGAAGCCGGAACCGGATGGTCGTCCCCGCGCCCAGCCGTGATTCGGCCTCGATGTCGCCGCCGTGCGCCGTGACCAGCTGACGAGCGATCGCGAGGCCGAGGCCGGAGCCGCGTGACGCATCGCCCTTGACGAAGCGCTCGAAGACGTGGGGCAGCATCTCTGGGTCGATCCCGGCCCCCGTGTCGCGGACCTCCAGCCGGATCCAATCGCCGGGGTCCACGCCGCCGACGACGGTCACACGGCCACCGGGCGGCGTGTGTCCCAGCGCGTTGGCGACGAGGTTGGACAGGACCTCGCGGATCCGAACCGGATCGAGGTCCGTGATGGGAAGGTCACCATCGATCGACGTCCCGAGCGTCACGCCCGCCGCGGCTGCGGCCCGCTCGAACGAACGGACGACCTCGGCGACGAGGAGATCGGGGTCGGTCGGTTCCGGGTGGAGCGCCAGCGTGCCGGCCTCCGACAGGGCCAACGTCCGGAGATCGTCGATCAGGCGGCCGAGGACCCGCGTCTCCTCGAGGATGACTGTGATGTGCGCGGCGTCCGGCGGATAGACGCCGTCGACGATCGCCTCGAGGTTGCCCTGGACGACGGTCAGCGGGGTCCGCAGCTCGTGACTGATGTCGGCCAGCAGCGTCCGGCGCTGGCGTTCGTCGGTCTCGAGCCGCTGGGTCATCGTGTCGAAGCCGACGTTGAGGTCGTCCACGAGCCGCGCCTTCCTGCGGGGCGGCATCCCGGGCGTGACGCGCACCGAGTAGTCACCAGCCTCCACGCGCCGCGTCGCGTCCACCAATCGGTCGAGCGCGCGCCCGGTCACCAGGAGAGTTCGGCCCATCCAGCCGAGCAGAAACACGACGCCGACGAGGACGATGAGTCCCGGGAGCGGACCGAGGCTCGCGAGGACGAACGCCGATGTCGCGACGACGGAGCCCGCGACGATCAGGAAGAACAGCGCGAAGAGGCAGCCGAAGCCGCGTGCAGCGAACCAGGGCGGCCGACCGCGGGGCCCGGCGGCACCTTCCGCCATCCGCCGCCGCCGCCAGGAGTCGCGGGCGGCGCGCCAGTCGCGCTCGCCCCAGCCGCTCGGGTCGCCGCCTGGGTTCACCCGTCGGCTCGCTCCTCGACGAAGCGGTAGCCAACGCCGTAGACGGTCAGGACATAGCGCGGCCGGCGGGGATCCGGCTCGATCTTGCGGCGGAGATTCTTGATGTGCGAGTCGATCGCACGCTCGTAGGTGTCGAAGGCGATCCCATGGAGCGCGTCCAGGAGTTGAGCGCGGGTGAAGATGCGGCCGGGTCGTGCGGCCATCGTCGAGAGCAGCCCGAATTCGGTCGACGTGAGGTCGACGACCGTCCCCGCCACCTCGGCGCGCATCCGCGGCAGGTCCAGGACGACGTCCCCCGCGTGGATGCTCTCCGCCGCTTCCGGAGGACGCTCGGCGCGACGGAGCACCGCTCGGACGCGCGCCACGAGCTCGCGCGGGCTGAAGGGCTTCGTGAGGTAGTCGTCCGCGCCGAGCTCGAGCCCGAGGAGCTTGTCGAACTCGTCGTCACGCGCGGTCAGCATCACGATCGGAACGGTCGAATCGCGGCGCAGCTCGCGGGTGACGTCGAGGCCGTCGAGCCCCGGCAAGCCGAGGTCGAGGACGATCAGGTCGGGACGCCGCTGACGGACGGTGGCGATCGCGTCGCGTCCGTCGCCGGTCGTCAGCACGGAGAAGCCCGCGTGCTCGAGATAGTCGCGGGCGAGGGTGACGATCTTCGGTTCGTCGTCGACGACGAGGATGGTCTTCATCTCGGGCTCATCGTAGATGCGGCGGCGCCCCCGGACATCTCCTGTCCGAGGGCGCCCGGGGGTTCGTCCAGCCCGGACCTGTCACGCGCCGGGGGCGCGGTCGCTCGGCTGCGCCGGTGGCGCGGGCTCGTGCGCGGCCCTGTGCCAGTCCTCGAAGGTCGCGTGCGCTCGCGACTCCCAGCCCGAGCCCCCGGAACGCATACCGGATCCGTCGCCCCAGCGACCGGAGCGGCCCGGCCCGCCGCGCCAGAGGACGGCACGGATCAGGCCGAAGATCAGGAACAGGAACAGCAGGCCGAAGAAGAACCCGACGAACCCGAACCCTGCGTGCCAGCCCCAGCCGTAGCCGTAGGCAGGCACGACGACCGGTGCGACCGCGGTGCCAGTCGTCGTCGTGGCCGTCGTGGCGGCGGTGGAGAGGCCGGCCTGGTAGGCCGTGGTGGCGATGAGCCCACCGCCGAGCACGAGCACGGCGACGAGCAGGATGGCTGCAAAGATCCTTGGCATGAGGTGAAAGGACTCCTTGGTCCGCTGGTCGGGATCCACTCGGATCCGCTCTTGCCAGGATCCTGGCGCCGCGATGTGGAGAGGGGATGGAGACCCGATGGCGGCTTCAGACGAAGGTGTTGACAGTGGAACGTCATAGTGTCACCAT
Organism: Chloroflexota bacterium; assembly: GCA_045804485.1. Taxonomy (GTDB): domain Bacteria; phylum Chloroflexota; class Limnocylindria; order Limnocylindrales; family CSP1-4; genus SPCO01. Next base: position 5,377 of record JBJMNA010000014.1, on the reverse strand, counting down.
ACGGCGATGCCGGACGACGATCGCTACTCCCTGACCGAGCTCGCGGATCTCGGTGGGGTCACGCCCCGGACCGTCCGCTACTACATCGCCCAGGGACTCCTTCCCGCGGTCGGCCAGTCCGGTCCGGGGAGCAAGTACGATGACGACCACCTCGCCCGGCTTCGTGTCATCCGCCGGCTCCAGGCCGAGCACCTGCCACTCGCTGAGATCCGGCGACGTCTCGACGAGCTCGGCGACGCGGACATCCGGTCGCTCGCCTCGGCCGACCGGCCCGCACCGCCACCTGACTCTGCGCTCGACTATCTCCAGACCGTGCTCGGAGGCCCACGCCGGTCGCGGGTGCGCGTCGCCGAGGACCGCGCAGATCGTTACGCACCCCCGCCGGGCATGCCCGCGGCCAGCGTCCAGCGTGCGGACTCTACCGGCGGGCTCGCATCGGCGGCACCAGCCCCGGCGTCTCCAGCGATGGAGCGATCGCAGTGGGAGCGGATCGTCCTCGCGCCGGACATCGAACTCCACGTCAGGCGCCCACTCACCCGGGCGCACCAGAAAGGGGTGGACCGTCTCGTGACGATCGCCCGCGAGCTCCTCGAGGAGGAACGACCATGACCCCACGTATCGACACGGACCTCGACGTCCGCCAGGACCGGCGGCTGATCCGACCCAACGACCACAGCAAGCGGTTCCTCCGAATCACCGTCCAGGCGCCACGGGCGACCGGGGAACGGACTCGTCCGCCCGTCAACCTCGCGATCGTCCTCGACCGCTCGGGCTCGATGTCGGGCGCGAAGCTCGGCGTCGCCAAGGCCGCCGTCGAGGAGGCCATCGGCCGACTCCGACCGGAGGATCGGTTCAGCGTCGTCGTCTACGACGATATCGTGGACGTCGTGTGCGCCTCGACGGCGGCTTCACCCGAGGCTCGCCGAGGCGCCATCGCCCGGCTGCGCGACATCGACGCGCGTGGCAGCACCAATCTCGGCGAGGGCTGGCTCCGCGGGTGCGAGCAGGTGGCCGCCTACCTCTCGAACGAGGGCGTCAATCGCTGCCTCCTCCTCACCGACGGCCTCGCAAATGTCGGCATCACGGACCCTGACGAGCTGACCCAGCACGCTCGTGAGCTGCGGGCGCGCGGCGTATCGACGACGACGTTCGGCGTCGGCAACGACTTCGACGAGATCCTCCTCCAGGCGCTGGCCGACGCGGGCGGCGGACACTTCTACTACATCGCCGACGCGCCGCAGATCCGCGACGCGATCACCTCGGAGGTCGGCGAGACGCTCGAGACTGTCGCCCGCGATGTCGTCCTCGAGATCACCGCACGGGACACCCTCCGCATCGACGCGATCAGCCCGTATCGGCTGACGACGAGCGGCAACCGGACGACGGTCGCGCTCGGCGACATGGTCTCGGAGCAGGTCGTCGAGGTCGTCCTGCGGCTGTCCTTCCCGTATGGCGAGATCGGCCACGACACCGGCGCGATCGTCGGCGTGACGGACCGCGACGGGGTGTTCGGATCGGGCGCGACCGCCCGTGAGCCCGTGCGCGTCACCTGGACCTATGCCGACGACCGCTCGAACGACACCCAGCCGCGCGATCGTGACGTGGACCGGGCGGTCGCCCGTCTCTTCGCCGCGCGAGCGCGCCAGGAGGCGGTGCGCCTCAATCGCGCCGGCGACTTCGAGGGCGCCCGACGGGCGCTGGTCGCGACGCGCAAGCGGATCGAGGGCTACGCCGGCGACGATCCCGAGATCCGGGCCGTCCTCGGGACGCTGGCCGAAGAGCAGGTCGTCTATGCGGCGCCGATGGCCGAGGCGTCGCGCAAGGAGGCGTACTACGCGAGCGCCAACGCGCTCCGCTGCCGTGACGTCCAGGGGCGCTCGGTGAGGCGGATCTGAAACCACCTCCGGCTGATTCGGGCCCGAGGGGCTTGATTCCCGGCGTATAGTCCGCTCCCAGAGGCGTCCGAACCCATCTGCCCGTGCCCGGCAGCGGACGTCGACAAGGTTTGGAGGGCTACATGTCCATCGAAGGGATCATCATCGGCCTGCTGGCGATCGGCATCGGCCTCGCCTGGGCGTTCTACGGCCTCAAGTTGTTCACGATCCTGCTGCCACTCTGGGCATTCTTCTTCGGTCTCCTCGCGGGCGCCCAGTGGGGCGCGGACATCTTCGGCCAGGGCTTCTTCGCGAGCGTCCTGTCGTGGGGCATCGGGCTCGTGTTCGGGCTCGTCCTCGCCGCCGTGTCGTACTTCTGGTACTACGCCGCGATCGTCATCCTCGGCGGTGCCGTCGGATACGCGCTCGGCGTCGGCTTCTTCGAGTGGCTCGGCTTCGACCCGGGCGTCCTGATCGTCATCATCGGACTCATCGTCGGCGCGGTCTTTGCGATCGCGACCTTCCTGCTCGGCGTGCCGATCCTGCTGGTCATGGCCGTGTCGGCGTTCAGTGGCGCAGCAGCGGTCGTCAACGGCGTCCTGATCCTGTTCGGCCAGATCAAGCTCGAGGAGCTGCGGGCGGGGATCTTCGGGTCGTTGCTTGCCAACGGCTGGATCGGGCTCATCGCTTTCCTGGTCCTCGGCGTCGTCGCGCTGTTCTGGCAGCTCCGTGACGTCGGGTCTGCCGTCACCTCCGTCGAGCGGAGTTCATATCGCTACGCCTGACGATGGAGCCGCGGTCGCTCGTCGCCGCCATCGACCAGGGGACGACGAGCAGCCGCTGCATCCTCTTTGATCGGGCGGGACGGCCCGTCGCCAGCCACCAGCTGGAGCACACCCAGATCACCCCGCGACCCGGCTGGGTCGAGCACGATGCCGACGAGATCCTCGAGCGCGTGCGGACCTGCGTCCGGGTCGCGCTGCGTGACGCCGGCGCGAGCGCGAGCACTCTCGCGGCGGTCGGCATCAGCGACCAGCGCGAGACGTCCATCGTCTGGGACCGCCACACCGGGCGTCCGGTCCACAACGCGATCGTCTGGCAGGACACTCGGACGGCCGATGCCGGCCAGCGGCTCGCCGCCGGAGACCGGGCTGGCGCAGACCGCTTCCGGGGGCTGACCGGCCTGCCGATCTCGACCTACTCGTCCGCGCTCAAACTCGCGTGGATCCTTGACGACGGCGGACCGTCGCGCCGTGCCGCGGCGGAGGCGGGCGACCTCCTCTTCGGGACGGTCGATTCATGGCTCATCTGGCACCTGACCGGCGGCGTCTCCGGCGGCGTCCACCTGACAGACGTGACCAATGCCTCCCGCACGATGCTGATGGGCCTCGAGTCGCTCGCTTGGGAGCCGGGTCTGCTCGACGCGGTCGGTATCCCGGCCGCGATGCTGCCCGAGATCCGGTCGTCGTCCGAGGTCTACGGCCACGGCACGGGCGACCTCGATGGTGTCCCGATCGCCGGCGACCTCGGCGATCAGCAGGCGGCGCTCTTCGGGCAGGCATGCTTCGACGCCGGCCAGCTCAAGTGCACCTACGGCACGGGCTGCTTCATGCTCATGCACACGGGCGACCGACCGGTCGCGTCGCGGCACGGCCTCATCACGACGGTCGCGGCGCGGCTCGGCGGAGCGCCGGCGACGTATGCGCTCGAGGGGTCGGTCGCGGTGGCCGGATCGCTGATCCAGTGGCTGCGCGACGACCTGGGCATCATCGCCGACACGTCCGAGGTCGAGGCGCTCGCCCGGTCGGTGCCTGACTCGGGCGACGTCGTGTTCGTCCCTGCGTTCTCGGGCCTGTTCGCGCCGCACTGGCGGAGCGACGCGCGTGGCGTCATCGCGGGCCTCACCCGCTTCGCCACGCGCGCTCACATCGCCCGGGCCGCACTCGAGGCGACGGCCTACCAGGTCTACGACCTCGGCGACGCGATGGTCGCCGACCTGGGCGAGGCCCTGCCCGCCGAGCTGCGGGTCGATGGCGGGATGACGCGCAACGAGCTCCTCATGCAATTCCAGGCGGACGTGCTCGGCCGGCCCGTGGTCGCGCCGCCGATCGCCGAGACGAGCGCCCTCGGCGCAGCCTATGCCGCCGGACTCGCGGTCGGGTTCTGGTCGGGGCTGGACGAGTTGCGATCGATGGACCGCGCGGCTCGACGCTGGGAGCCCGCGATGGACGAGGCGACACGGGCCGCTGGGATCGCGCGCTGGCACAAGGGCGTCGAGCGGACGCTCGGCTGGGTGGACGGCCCGGGTCAGTGACGGGCTGCGGTGGTCAGGCCGGCGCTGCCCCGGCGACGACGTTGGCTCGACGCGCGCGCTCTGCGCGCCAGGCAGGGATGTAGAGCGGCGCCGCGATGGCGCAGATGATCCCGCCGACGACCATCGCGGTCGAGATCGACGTGCCATCGGCGAGCGCGGCGAGCAGGATCGCGCCGAGCGCGCCCGCCGGCTGACCCACCATCGAGTTCAGGCTCAGCACGGTCGTCCGGTGCGCGCTGTCGACCTCGCGATGGAGCAGGGTCGTATGCATCGGGTTCGAGGCGCCATGCGCCACGTAGCAGGCGAGGTAAGCCGTCACGAGGCCAGCGGGGCCAGCCACCAGACCCATCAGCACGACCGTCGCGCCCTGGACGATGCGCAGGATGGCTGCCGATCGAGCGACGCCGATCCGGCGGCTCAGGAGGATGACGCCGGCGGCTCCGGCGGCGGCGGCGAACCACGCGACCGAGCTCACGGGCCCCATCACCGCCGCGGCCTGGTCGGTGTCGCCCAGCGTCTCCGACAGCCGGATCGGAAACAGGCTCTCGAACGTCACCATCGAGAAGCCCCAGAAGAGCTCGACCGCGACCAGTGCCGCGAGGACGTTCGATCCGCGGAGAAGGCCGATGCCATCTCCGATGACGGCGGGAACCGCCCGAACCGACTGCGCGACCGCGGCGAGGCCGCGCGCCCGTCGCACCTCGTGCATCAGCGCGAGGATCGCGACGACGTTCACGACGCCGAGGCCGAGCGCGACCACGAGCGGGAGCGTCAGCGCGGCGATCCCCGGCACGGGATCGAGCGCGACGAGGACACCCGACACGAGCGCCCCGACCGCGATCGCGAGGCTGAGGACGGTGCTGCCCGCGCTCAGGCCACGCTCGATCTGCGCATCGGGATCGGCGGCGAGCGTCGCGTCCACGTACCACGCTTCGAGCGGACCACTGTCAAGCGCCCGGAAGACGCCCTGGAGGCTCGTCGCAGCCGCGAACAGCAGCACCGAATCCGCGATCGTCAACAGCGCGAGCGAGACGAGCCCGATGACGCTCGCGAGGATCAGCACCGGTCGCCGACCAAGCGCGTCCGAGAGCCCGCCGGTCGGGAGCTCGAGGACGAGGACGACGAGACCCTGCAGGCTGAACACCAGGCCGATCTCGGTCAGCGTCAGGCCGCGTGACAGGGCGAGGAG